>JALOPB010000001.1 GCA_025454115.1 Desulfobacterales bacterium
CGGCCTGGTCTCCGGGCGCCTTCGGGATCGGGCCGGGCTTCAACCAGTAGAAGCAGCGGGCGAGCGCCGTGGCATAGGCCAGGTTGTGGATGATGTCCCGGTCGGTGAGCTGGCCGTCCTGGCCGTCGACGGCGAGATTGAGCGCCATGAGCTTCGCATGCAGTGCCGGGTGGCGCAGGGCGAGCATGGCAAGCACCGAGCGCTCGCTGGCCGGCTCAACCTGGTAGATCCCGCGTGCCGGGCCCTTGATCTGCACGAGGTATTTTCCGAGCTGGGTCTCCTGGGCCGCGGTCAGCATGAGCAACTCGACGGCCGCCTCAGAATATGGGATCTCCGGCTCCAGGTGGCGCAGGGTCTCGCGGATCAGCTGCCTCAAGTGGTCCTTATGGATTGCCATGATCTCCTCCTTTGTTTCGGGCGGCATGCTGGGCGGCGTGGTTGTCGCAGTGGCCGTCCAGGTCCGTCCGGTGGTGCATGCACCCGGTATCGTGAGGGCCGGCGGGGAAATAGAATTCGCACCCGCAGCGCTCGACGTCGTCGACGGCGCCGCAACTGGACATCCCGCAGCCAGTGATGCAGAAATTAACGCCGCCGGGAGCCATCTTTTCACCCGGCCGGCTTTTTGGCCTCGATCGCCTTGAGCGCCGAGCGCTCCTTGCCCTGCTGGTATTGCAGGACGATGGCGCCGACCATCCCGGCCAGCTGGATCAGGCCGTCGATGACCACCTGTACGACCGGCAGAATAGAGTCTGCCGCGTCGGTGATTTTCTTGCCGACCTCGGGCTGGATCGCCCCGCCGCCGACACCCAGTCCGACGATGGTGGCGATCATGCGGCCCCAGAATTCAGTCGTTTTCCATCCAGCTTTCACAGCGCGCCTCCTTTTTTGGTTTCCCCCGGCGGATCGGCGGGAGCCGTCGGTTCGGACGTCTGCCCCCTCATCGGGCCTCGCCGCCGGGGAAATCGGTTAAAGCCCCGGCCGGATCGGAATGGTCGGGGAAATGTCAACGGGCGGACTTGTGTCCTGCTTGTACTGGTCTCGGTGCTCGGCCTGGACCTCCAGGCGCACGGTGACGTCCCGTCAGTCGGACATCCAGAGGTTGTACTCCCTGGGCGTATGCACGACCGAGCAGCCGGCCAGCATCAGAACCAGCGCAAATACGAGTCGAGTTGATCGAGCTCCCATGTCACCATCGCCTTGTCGATCGGCAGGAACGGCTTGATATTGAGCACCGGAACGGCCGCGAGATCCGGCAGCCGCCGCTGCAGCAGCAGGAGAAAGGCCGGATTTAGCTTGGCCTTATCCATCACCTCCTTGTAGAGCGACTCCATGGTGAGGATGTCTTTTTCAACGACCCACTTGCGCAGCTCGGCCGATGTCTTGCGCAGAGCCGGTCCGTCAACGATCTTGGTGCCCAGGCCGAGCAGCGTCGCGTCGATGATGATCTCGTGCATCTGCTCGGGCTGGAGCTGGAGCTTTGCGCCGATGGCGCAGATCACGGATCCGGCATACTCCGGCTTGAGGCACACGGGGGTCTCGGGCGGCTTGTAGATCTGTCCGAACTGGGGGCATCCGGCCAGGATCATCACCATGGCTATTATCAGGGCCAATCCGCAAAGTTTTCCGTTGATGTGATTTTTCATGGGTTCCTCCTTTGGTTTTCGGACATGACTGTCATGTCCTCGGAAAGTTGTTCGACGCGCTCGGATAGGACGGCGAGCGCCTGTTTGACATCGGACATCTGGGCCGCGGACTGCTCCTTGGCGTGCTCGCGGCGGGAGTCAAAAAGATCCATCTTGACGGAGAGCGCCTCGATCTTTCCGCAGGTGATCTGCTGGCACCGGGCCTGCTCGCGCTCGCATCCATTTCGCGGCATGAAGTGCGTCTGGCCGTCCTCGCGGTAAAGGGCGTGGCGCAGGGTGCTTGCCAGATCGGACACCTGGGTTGCGAGCTGGCGCTTTATGCCGCGCATGTCGGCCCAGATCAGCGCGATCGCGCCTACGGCGATAGTCGTTGGCAGCCAGGCCTGGATGGTTGCGACGTCCATGAGGTCAGTCCTCCGTAAGCGCAGAAATAAAACAGGGCTTCAGCTTCCTTCGTTGATGACCGCCATCCCCTTCGGCTGGCTCAAGCTGGGAACTTTCAATAAAAAAGGGGCGGAGGTGCTCCACCGGTCGGCCGTGGTGGTCTGCCCGGTGGTCTGGTCGGTGACCGAGAGCACCGCGCCCGCCTGGGCCTGGCCGCTGTAGTCGGCCGGCGGTACGCCGCCGAGATCGAATCTCATGGCATTGGACACCGCAGGCCCAACGGTCCAGGCGCCCCAGGTGGTGCCGTCGGTCGAGAGCCTGATACGGTACTTGGTTGCGTCGGTCTGCGGGTCAGCGGATAGGTACGGCTCCACAAAAGCGCTCGCCTGCGCAAAAAGCAGCAGGCATAGGCCCGCCAAGGTAAATATTTTTTCAATACGCGCGCGGTTTTTCATAGCTTTCCCTCCCGTTGAATAGAAAAGGGGCGCTGCCAGAGTGCGGGCTCCCGCAGCGCCCCTTTTCCTGTTGCTCCCGCGCCGGCCGTCGCCGGGCGGGAATCGGTTGTTAATGTCTGTCTACGTGTCATGGACGAGCAGCTCGATCACATACTCCCGATGGTTGTCTCCGTTTGTGCTGACGCGCATGATCACGTAGTATCTGGTCCCGCTGGTCCCGCCCCTGACATAGGGCTTTATCAGCGTTGTCGTGAAGGTGTTTTTGGCGGCGTCGAGCAGGGTGGCGCTCACGTCCGTTCCCGCCGCGTCCTTGGCGCTGAAGGTCACGTTCGATATGGTCTCGGACCCAAGCCAGGCGGCCGCGTCGATCTCCACGAAGAACTTCTCCCAGCTCGCCTTTACCTCCTGCAATACAAATTTCTCGCTCATGGCGCCCTCACATGTAAAGCTCGTAGTCCGGCCGGGTGACGATGACCTGCCCGCTCGAAAGCACCCAGGTGCGGTGCCGGTTGGTGACGCAGCAGTTGACGTACTCGCGCAGCTTGATGCCGTCCGGCCCCTGCTTCATGAACCCTCGGCCGAAACGCTTCTCAAACCGTTCTCCGGCCGTGATGTCGATGAAAACGTGATGCAACGGCAGCAGCGGCACGAGCGGCTGGAAGGACACCCGCACGACCTGTTCAAGGGGGAGATCCTTCCATGTCTGCTCGCATCCGCTCTCGGCGTACTGTCGGCGCACGGATCCGTCCACGAGCTGAATCTCCCAGGCGTAGTGCTTGTTCGGTTCCACGGGTGTCCCTCCTGTCGGTTAGGTTTCGTCGTAGGCGAAGGTCAGGGTTTCGGCGGTCAGCGTGCCCGGTGAGGCCGTGCTGGCGACCGTCATCTGCAACCGCAGCAGGTCGCCCTTGTATCCGGTTCCGGTGTGCGGTCCGGTGTTGACCGCGTCCAGGTCGATCGGGGAGCCGGAATTCTTGGTGAAAAGATCCGTGCCGCTGATGTTCGTGTTGACGTTCGGGTTGAACGTGTTTCCGGGCACGTCGTACTGCACCCCGATCCCGGTGCCAAACCCGTTGGACCCGTCGGAATAGGCCCGCAGGTTCTGGATGTCGACACTCGGCCCGGTGGAGAAGTAGAACCGCAGTTGCTTGGTGTAGCTGTAGTTCGTTCCCGCCGCCGGGACCTGCAGGCGGTTGTTGGTGTCGACACTGTTCTCGTCGGCGGTCTTGAAGCGCACGGTGCCGGAGGTCTTGTCCACCCCGGTCGCCAGGGCCGACATCTCGTGAATCTGAACGGTGGCTGCCATGGTCGTTTCTCCTTAGCGGTTGCCGGGCCTCATGTTGCTGCGAAGGCCGGCCGGCCAAGCCTGGAGATGAATGCGGCGCGAGGCACGCGGGCGACGTGGGACGGCCGAGGCAAAGACGCCACGAACCGCACCTTGGCGAGCGCCACCGCGAGCGCCGAGTACACGATCGCATCGAGGAGCGTCGCCGCGGCGGCGTTCGGGCGCTGGAGCAGCCCGTCCATATTCACCGCGTGGGACAGCTCGCCGAAAACAATTGCGTCCAAGCTTGCCAGCCGGATCTCGCCCCTCACGAGCAGCGCATCCAGGCTGATGAGTTGATAATTACCAGCTCCCGACAGGATGGCATCCAGCCCAACCTGCGGACCGAAGGTCCTGGTAATAACGGCGTCCAACTGCGGCGCGATGGTGCGCAGCGCATACAGCCATGCGTCCATCTGGACGGTTGAGGTTAGGCCGCTTTTCTGCAACATGGCGTCGAGCGTCAGGCTCTGAACCATGGAGCGCGTAATCACGGCGTCCAGGGCGGCGGAAAGCGCCGCCGAGGCGTATATCATGGCGTCGAGCGACGCCGCGCGGGTGAGGCCCGTGGCGGCCAGGAGCGCATCGAGGCCTGCTCCGATCTGGCCGGACGCAATCGAGTACAGGATCGCATCGAGCGCCGTCCCTGCGGTTCGGCCGGACTGGTTAATGAGGGCGTCAAGCGAGGCGGACCGGGTGAGGCCAGCCTTGTTCAGCAGGGCATCTATGGAGGCCGCGCGGGTGAGGCCGACCTGGTTCAGTAGGGCGTCTATCGCCGTCGCGGCGCCCATGCCGGCACGGTTTAGGCAGGCGTCAAGCGAGGCGGACCGGGTGAGGCCGGACGCGGCCAGAAGCGCATCGAGCGATGCCGCGCGGGTGAGGCCCGTGGCGTTCAGGCAAGCGTCAAACGCTGCCGTTCGGACCGCCGCGATCTGGACCATGGCATCTATACTCACGGTCTTCTGCCCGGTGGCCTGCAGGTAGGCGTCCAGCGCGGCCGTCAGCGCCTGCGCCTTCTGGGCGATCGCATCGAGCGAGAGGGCTGCGACCATGCCGGACTTGCTGACCAGCGCATCGAGGGAGGCCGTCAGGCTGTAAGTGGCCGCCTGTATCAAAAGAGCGTCGATCCCGGTGGCGGCCGAAATGCCCTCCTTGTTGATGAGTGCGTCGATGGAGTGGCTCGCGGTGACGCCGGACCGGGTCAGCAGGGCGTCGAGCGACGCCGCGCGGGTGAGCCCGGTCGCGCCCAAAAGCGCGTCGAGCGCAGCGGTGCGCGTCCCCAGGACCTGCAACAGCGAGTCGATCGAAAGGGTAACCGGGATTGATTTTTGCAAGTAGGCGTCGAGCGAGGCTGTGCGCGACAACGTTTTCTGCACCAGAGAGTCAAGCGAGACCGTGCGGGTGTAGGTCTGCGCTCCGGCAGAAACATACTCATCCGCCCCAATATCCCATGTCGCCCCGCTGCCGCCTCGGTCCTGGCCGTCGATGTCGGTCTGGAACGGGAAGCTGGCATCGTTGTAGAGATTGGTGCCGTGACCTAAAGCCCCGGCATCATTTGACGCCAGGTGGAAATCGTCGTTGGCCTCATCGACAAACGAGAAGGTTTGGGAGATACGATCTCCAACAGCGCCGCCAGTGACCGTGTACCCCATAGACGAAACATCGGTGGCGTTGTAGCCACTTCCGGCGGCGTAATTATAGCCTGGGCTGGCGGGCACCGTGCAAGATAAAAAAATATTGTTTTTCAGGAGCAAGCTGTTTGGAGCAGTGTGCATCACGCCATACAGGCAGTTATGCACGGTGCAATTGAACATGATGTTTCCAGAGCCGCCGCCTCTCAGCCAAACCGCATAGTTGCCGTGATCGTAAAATATTGAGTTGTAAATGATCCATCCTATTGCAGTATATGAAGCTCCACAATAGATTGCCTCGGAATACCCATTCGCGCCGTGAATGATGCAATAACCAAAGCGCATTCCAGTCAGCGACGACTCCACATGAATAATATCAGCGCCGCCGGTATTCGAAACTTGAAGACCCTCAAAACGAGTGTAGGACGCGTTGCAAATGATGCTGTACCAATCGTTTGTAAGAACCAGCCGATACTTATTTCCGGTTGACCACTTGCCGGCGTGACGGTAGCCCTCCGCTGGATCAGTCCAAATCTTGACGTATTGAGTCGAAGAAGTTGTCCAACCATCAATCGTGACAGCCGTTGTGTCCGCCGTCCCGCCGGTACAGCGGCATTTGGCAACGGCGATTTCATCCCGCCCCCCGGTCAGGTCGCCTTGCTGGGCCGCCTCCCAATCGTAGAGCGAATCGTAATCAGCCCCGGCGCCAAGATCGGGGTCGATGATTTTGATGACTTCGGTTGCCATTGCTTAACCCGCCATTTTGTTAATCAGCTTGCTCAGAAATTCGGCTTTCGTCATGGTAACGATCCCGCCCGCCGCCATGATCGCGTCATGGTCGGTTTGTGAAATGCCGTATTGATGGCGAATGTAGACCTGTTCCATGCAGCGCTTAACGTCCTGCCTGAATCGGGTTAGAATGTCTCTGCGCTCGATCTTAAATGTGAAATTGGGGTAAACCTGGGATATGACCGTGCCGCCGCGCTCGGTGACTTTCCGGTTGACGCGCTCACCGATCAAAGCCTCGATTTCAAGCTGCGTCATCGGCTGGCCGTCCTTCTCAAACGGCCCCCACGCCTCCTGGCTGACCGTGACCGTGATTGTGCCGACTCCGGTTGCAGGCACATAGCCGTCAAGGGCAAAGCTCAGCCCGGCAAGCTGCGTCACCGGCAAGTCCCAGAAATTTGCCGATCTGACCGCATCCCACAGGCTGAACGTGAAGCTCGCGTCGGTCGCCGTCAGGCCGAAGTTTGAGCAGCCCCAGGCCATCAGATAGCTTCTAACCTTCGTGGCCTTGACGCCCGCGATGTGGTTTTGCCCAATCGCCCCGGCGTTCTTCTCAAAAATCCTGACATCAAACCGCCCCTGTGCTGGGCGGGTGGCGACGACCTCGTAGTCGAAATCGTCCCGCCAGCTTCGGCGGTGGTCGCTCGCCTGCGCTTCGGAAAGCGTGATACCCGGCACTTTGACCACGATGAAGTCTTTGGGATAGCTCGACTGCGCCCAATTCGGATGTGCGCTCCACCCGTCCGGCTTGAAGTTGACGAGGTCGGTTCGCTTGTGGACGCCCCGGCGGTCTTTGTCGGGGTCGGGGTGGGTGTAGTCCGTGCGCTTGAAGATAAATTCGGCCATTATGCGAAAAACTCCCAAAACCAATCCTGTAGGCGTTTTTTACCTATCCGATTTTCGCCAGCACGAACCCGGCCACTGCGGCCGGGAGCCCCGGCTGGTCGAAGGTTGTTTTCAAAAGCGCGACATCGTCGGCGTCCATCCTCAAAATATCGACCGACGCCAGGATCGCCTGCCCAAGCGCATAAACCTTGATGCTCTCCGCCCCGCTCTTCGCGCGATAGCTGCCGACCTGCTCTAACAGCGCGTCCTTGACCGTCATGGGGCTGCCGTCGGCGTTGATGTAGGGCAGGCCACGGAAGCTCTTGATCTCTTCTTTCAGGTTTATTTCCATGACCCGTCCTCCTGTCGCTCTTCGCCGATCAGGTCAGCCTTTGTGTAGGACCGGTCGGCCGCGTCCCCGCCGGTTCCGATCAGCGTGTCGAGCCAGCACCCCGATGCGCCCATGACCGCCACGAACAACACGACCGCCATCATCTTTTTCATCTCTCGCTCCTCCCTTTTTGAGCTTCTATGCCCTGCGCGCGGCCCCCACGGCCGCGATTTTCCCGTCCAGCTGCCGGCAGGCCCCCATGAGCAGGCTCAGCAGCACCTTGAGCCTGATATAGGGCTTGCCGTCCGGGTCACGCTCGATAGCCCCCGCCCTCGTGCGCGCCAACAGCCAGTCCGGCAGCGTGTCGTCGTTGATCAGCTCGTGCCCGGTCTCAGGGTCCACCTGGCCGCTGCCCTTGATGCCGTGCAGCACGGCCAGGTCGTCCAACGTGTCCAGATGAAGGAAATCGGCCACGTTGTCGAAATCGTCGGAGTAGACGTGGTCCCAGGCGTAGGAGGACATGCCGCAATAGTAGACCTTGTTTTCGCCCGGGTACATGGTTTCGCCCGCGAACATATAGGACCGCTCGTTGGCGCCATCATGTTTCGTTACGATCTGGCAATATCCGTTAGATGGGTTGGCGTAAGTCAAAAACTTTCCGTGCCGGGTCGGATTGTACGATGCCAATTCCGATGTGCCCTGCGAAAACACTCTGGCCTTCGTGTTCGCCCCGATATAAATGTTCAGGAATTCCAAAATGCCGATATAGGTCGGGTCTCCGCCGATTATCAAATCCGTTGCCTCGTCGGTCACCGGCTTGATGCTCATCAGGGTCCCCGCGCCGTTGACACCCATGTACGTGGAATAGCTCGACCCCGCAAACACCACCTTACCGGGCTGGCTGTTATCCCCCTCGAGCTTGATGTTGCCGCCGGACTTTATGACGACGGCATCCGAACGCGAGCTCGAAAACTCCGCGTTCGTCCCGTCGAATTTGATGTAATTGTTCGATCCATCACCACAATAGAAGCGAGGGTCGGCGCCGTTGTAGTCGAGCTGAATTCCATCGGCGCCGAAGGTTGCGCTCTTGATGCTGACGACCCCGCCCGAGAGCCGCACCGCGTTGGCGGCCCCGCCGCTGTTGATCTCGACCACCCCGGCCGCGTATTTGATATAGTCCTGTGAGCCGTTCCCGGCGTAGAAGCGCGGGGCGCCGCCGTTGTACTCGAACTGGATGCCCAGGTTTCCGAACGTGGCCGAGCCGATCGCAACCGCGCTCGTCGCTTGGATCTTGGTGCCGGAAATGCTCTGAATATGGGCGTCGAGCACCCCCAGGTTTTCGATGTAGGCCGAGCCGATCACCTGGTTTGCGAGTGCGTTCCATGCAGCCTGGCCAACGCCCGCGACGTTCACCGCGATAATGAAGTCCTCGCCCGGGACCCAGCCGGCGATCGATGCCGGGTGCGTGGCGGAGGTGGCGAACGAGTTCGAGAGGTCTTTCCAATAGATATATTTTTGGTCCGTGGCCGGCGTGTCACCGGATAGGATCGGGTAGGCGACCCCGTTGTAGTAAACCGTGCAGTCGTTCCAGGCCACGCGCCCGGCGGCCGGGCTGTTGTCGGTCAGCGATAAACCTTGGACCACCGGAATTTTATTGAAAACCTTGGAGGCCGAGACCGCGAAGTCGTCGATGTCGCTCTCCTTGACGTTGAGCGATCCGCAGATCTCGCTGTCGGCCAATGACCCGCTCTCCTGGCCGAAGACATCGACCGCCTTGACCTCGAAGTAGATCTCGGCATCAGCGCCGTGGGCGTCCTTTTCGGCCCCCGATAGCAGACGCTCGATCCCGGTGCGATCCGTGCGCTGCCACGCTCCCCAGGTGCCGCCCGAGGCCACCTTCAGCCGCTGCAGGAAATGGGAGAAGTCCGCCTCGGAGTTGGCCGTCCAGTAGAACTCGACCCCGCCCATGAAGCTGCGGCTGCCAAGACCCTGAGGATTGCCGGGGGCCGGGTTCGTGGCGGTCAGGCTTGCCGCTGCGGCCGACAGATCCCCCCAGCGCGAGCGAGCCTTGACGCGGAACTGCAGCGAGGCCCGGGGGCCGCCGTCGGCCAGGTTGTCCGCGAAGCTGTAGGTGTAGCGGGCGTCGGCGACGTAGACGGTCCGCAGAATCGTCAGGCCGTCGGAGGTCCTCACCTCGACCTGGTAGTCCTCGATCAGCAGCCCGGCCGTTCCGCCTCCGGTGACAGGGGTCCACTCGATCGGGCAGTCGGCCGCCAGGAAAGACGTCCCGCCGCCAACGACCTGCAGACCGGAGACATCCGCAGGGGTCGTGCCGGAGAGCGCCACGGCGATCTCGGACTCGGTGTCCCAGGCAGAATAGAGCCCGGGCAGGGAAAACGACCGCACGCGCACGTCGTAGCTCGCGTCGTTTTTGACGTCGACCGTAAACCGCCGCGCGTATCCCGGCAGCACCGGAAGGTCCTGCCACTGCGCATTTCCGGATAGCCGCCACTGGGCCTGGAATCCCTGGATCACATCCGGGGCCGCCTGGCCGAATCCGCCGGTCGTCTGCGAAAATCCGGAGGTCGCCTCGAAGACCACGACGAGCAGGACCCCCACCGTGCCGTCGTCGGCAAGCGATCCGTCCTTGATGCTGTAAGAGGTCGATACGATGTTCGGCGCGGCCGGCAGGCGGTTGTCGACCGGGGGCACGGTGATCCCGGAGTCGTAGGCCGGGATCGCCCCGCTGTCGGCCGTGAGCACCGCAGGCGAATACGGGATCAGGCAGATCCGCGCGGTGAAGTTTTTTCCGGGCATGATCCGCTGCACGAGCGCCTGGACAGTCTCGGAGGCCGCCTCTCCGAAGCTGCAGAGGTCACCGACCGCAAGCCCGGACGCGACCGGAATGGCCGGCGAGAGCGTCACGGTGTAGTTGTCGCCCTCGACCCTGGCGACCACCGCGGAGCCGTCCGCCCCGGTTGCCGTGCGGTAGCGGAAGCCGTAGGTGCCGGAGGCGCCCATCGGGAAGACATCGTCGAAGGTGACGGTCAAAATGTTCCCGCCGCCGGTCGTCATCGAAACGACCCGGCCGGCGCCGAGTCCGACCGAAATCGCATCATGGCTCAGAAGCACCATGTCCCCGCGCGTGCAGCGCAGGTGCTCGAAATCGGCGTTGATCTCCCAGCGCTCGGCCCGCAGCCTGGCGCAGGCGATCATGTACCGGCCCCACTTCCACGCCTGGTCGGCATCGGTGCAGCCAAAGAGATCGAGTGTTTCGAATTTGGTGGCGGTCGCCTCGGTGTAGCCGTCGTCCGGAACGATGCGCTCCACCTGGGTGTAATTGCTGGCCGCGTCGAAAAAGCGGATTTTAAGCGCGTGCGGCCGGTCCGGGAAAGCGACCCCGCCGGAGAACCCCCAGCAGTTGCGCTGGGTGAAATGCTGCCGGGGGGTCGACTGGACCTTGTCCTCGATCACCGTGTAAGCGCCGTTGACCATGCCGCGCGAGGCCCGTCCCACCGTGCAGATGTCCTGGCAAAGATCGCGCACGCTGGTCTTGAAGTCGATCACGGCGTCAAACGTCCGTCCGGCGGTGTCGCAGTTGGCGGCCCAGGCGCGGATCGCGGCGAGATCGAGCCGTGAGTCCGGCACCGGCCGCTCGTTCGAGGTGCCCCTCAGGACCTCGCAGAAGGCCCAGGCGGGGTTTCTGGTCTTGACGTCGGTCCAGCTGGTGCCGTCGTGGGCCGGGACGATCGCCTCGGCGATGCAGTTGAACTGGTCGATGACTCCGTTCAGCTGGCCGCTGGCCTTGATCCGCAGGCCGATCAGGGTGCAGCCCGCGAGGTTCCAGGGCGCCTCGTAGGAGATCGAGCGCAGCGCCGTCCAGTAGCTCGCGTCCACCGTGTTGGCCCGGCCGTCTGTCGTGGTGCGCCGGATGCGCAGGTCCCACGTGCCGCGCGGGACCTTGATCGTGAACCCGTAGCGGAAAAGCTCGTTGTGCTGGGCGTTGATCGATACCTGCGAGCCGAGATCGGTCAGGCTTGCGACCGCGGCGGTGACGGAGCCCGCGATCAGCACATTCTCGCCCGCGATGAAATGCCCGCTCGACTCCTCCACCCGGATCCAGTCGGTGTACTGAACGAGGTTATAGATCTGCTGGCCGTTGTCATTGGTCTCGCCCGTGTCGACCCCGGTGCTGTTCCGGTGAGCGTAGCGCACGGTCCCGACGGCCCCCGAGCTCTGCCCGACGACGCTCTGCCCGGCCGCGATCCCGGAAGACGGCAGGCCAGAGAAAAACAGATCCTTGCTGATCCCGAAGTTTATCCAGTTGCCGGACCCGGAGACGGCGTACTGGATTTCGAAGACGACCGTCTCGGGCGAGCGGTTGCCGCCGGAGTTTATGTCGTAGAGGCCCGATGGGAAACTGATGTCAAAGGAGATCTCGTCGGTGTCGGGCGCCGTGGTGCGGCTCTGCCAGCTGCCGGCGGCGGTCAGCGCGACCGAGAGCGCCTCCTCGTTGACGTCCGACGGGAAAAGCGCGAAGTGATTGCTGCCGCCGGAGTAATACTGCTCCATCTGCACGTCGGTGAAATTTCCGATCGGTGTCTCGCCGATCTTGTGATCGGAGAGCACGTAGCGGCCCTTGGCGATCAGAAACAGGCAGCGCAGGTACTGCTCGGACCCGACGAGCTCCGTGTAGGGCTTGGCCGCGTATTTCGGGTAGGTGATGTGCCGGCCAAAAATGCGCGTGATCGGGCCGTAGGGCTCGGAGACGTTGCGCATGCCGGTCAGGCTGTAAGTCGGCGAGCTGCTGTAGGAGTTGATCTTGGGCTGCTGCGGCGGCACGATCGCATTAAGCAAAAGCGATCCCGAAAATGCCGTGGCCGCTCCGGCGGCGGCAGCCCAGGGCCCGGTCAGTCCGATCGCGCCCGGAACGTATATCGACGCGGCGACGATCGCGATCATGCCTATGATGCGCAGCATGTCCATTTAAAACAGCCCCGGGGCGTTGGCCGGCGTGAACGCGTCGCACGGGTATGGCTCGCTGTCGGTGTCCTCGACCGATAGCACGCAGGATACCACCGTGCCGTCGTAGGTGGCGTCTCTCATGTAAAGGGTCACGGCGGATCCCTGCACGGTGTCAGGTGAATCCGCCAGGACCAACTTAAACGTGACCGTCATGGACTCTGCCGACCCCGCAAGCGAGCGCACGGCCTGGGTGATCGCAAGATCCGGGTCGCCGATCGTCATCCGGGCAGAGGGCAGGTTGTCCTCGACGTCGTCCGGCAACTGCAGCTCGAGGTAGACCCCTGTGTAGGTGTCTCCGCCGCTCACCACGTCGGCGTAGTTCCCGGCCCGCAGGATCGGCCCGCCGAGGTCGGAATGGTCGATCGAGACGAGCGCGACCAGCGCCTCGCCCGTTCTCTGGGCGTGGGCGGCGGCGACGAACGTGCTGGAGAGTCCGGTCCTCACGAAAGCACCTCGACCTGGTGCGCCACGATCCAGCGCCCGGGGGTGTTGGGGGCCGGGGCGATGGCCGGCGGGGCGGCATAGAGCATGGTGACATCGGATCCGGTGCGCGGGTGCTTGCGGGTGAATTCAAGCGCGCCGTACTTGAGCGTCGTGCGGTAGAACGTGATCAGGTAGCCGATCTCGGCCGTGGAGAGGTTTTGCCGGAATGATACCGGGGCCGGGGCTGCCGTGCCGCGGCGTCGCACCTTGGGCGGCCCGGAGTCCGTCGGCTGGCGCACCAGGTTGTTGGGTTCCTGCTCGGAGTATCCGTCCTCGAGGGCGTCCTCGGCAACCGTCGCCGGCCAGTCGATAGCCATCAGTACCTCCCGCGCCGCCGGACGCCGGTTGCGTGCTGGTGCGCCCGGAGCACGTCGCCGCCGCCCGCGATGTCGGCGGCCACGACATCGACGATCAGCCTCCGCAGCCCGGAGGGGTCGATCTCCTCCCGGGGGGCGACCTGGACGCCCGGGGCGTTGTTGTTGATGACCACTTGCAGACCGCCGTCGGAGGCTGACTCGACCCCGAGCCGGCCGCTTGGAAGGCGCTTAAGCGGCATGATGGCCTCCGGGCCGGCCTCGCCCATCAGTCCCGTACCGCCGGCGAACGGAAATATCGTCGGCCGATTGACGACCCCGCCGCGTGCGAACGGCACCGCTCCGGACTGGCCGAAAACAAGTCCCTTTGCCCCGGCCAGAAGCTCCGGGCCGCCGCCACCGAAAAGATCCTTGAGCCAGCCGCCGAGAGATCCCATCAGCCCGCCCCCGCCCGAGGTGGCGCCGACCGATTTGCTGCCGAAAATGGCCTCGGTGGCCATCTGCCCGGCCATGTCGGCCGCGGCTCGCTGAATGGACTCGAAGATGGCGTTGGCGTAGTCATCCAGCGACTTCAACTCGCCCTTGAACGCATCGAAGAAAAGGTTGGAGAAGTTGTCCTGCATGCGCTCGGCGGTCCGCTCGGAGAGCTGCACCATGTAGTCGAAGCCCGTCTCCATGGACTTGGCGATCTCGTTGATCTGCTCGTCGAGCCCCTCTTTCTGCAAAAACGGAATCTCTTTTTCCAGGCGGCGCGTGTCGCCCTCGGAGGCCTTCTTGTAAAGTTCCATGTTGAACTCGGAGGCCGCCTGCGTGGTCTTGATCAGCTCCTGGCGAAGCAGCTCGAGCTTCTCGTAGTCGTCCTCCCAGGCCCCGTAGGAGGTCAGCCCCGATGAGGAGCTCATGTATTCCTTCCAGGCTTTTTCGGATTCCTTTTTGGCCGCCTCGATCTGCTCCAGGTAGGACTTCCAGCGGGCGTCGGCGTCGTAGGCGATTTCGTTGTCGGATACGCGCCGCCCGCCGTAAAATTCAGGCTCAAGCGACCCAAAGCGGCCCCGCACGTTGCCGCGGCCGAAGTCGGTCATCCCCTCCATCGGGATGGCCTTGCGGCGGGCCATCAAGCGGCGATATTCGACGTCCTGCGGCTCGTTGTACCCCCAGGACTTGCGGCTCTCCATGTCGCCGTACTTCTTGTTCAGCTCGGCGATCCGGGCGTCGATGCTCGCGATCGAGCTGCCGTACTCCCTGGCGGCGTCAGAGCCGGCTTTAAGCTCCATGTTTATCCGCCGCAGCACTCCGGCCACCGCCTCAAAAAGCGGGTTGCTTTCCTCGGCTATTTTCTTGCTCAACGCGGCCATGGCGTCGGTCCACTCGGATGTGGCCTTGGCCACGCCGTCGAGCGACCCCTGGGACGATCCGATGCGCCGGATCATGTCCTCGCCGGACTTCAAAACCGAATTCATGAACGCCTGGCGCTTTTCGGTATCGCTCAAAGCGTCGGCCGTCTTCCCAAGCGAGCGCGCGTAGTCCTGGTTTGCCTTGTCGACGTCGACGATGATCCCGAGGTTATCGAGGATCATCCGCGACTGCCTGGCGACGCCGAGCGTAATGTCGTTGAAGGCCTCGGTCATGGTCTGGCCGGTGGCGCGGCTGGTGGCCGCGGCGATCTTCATCAGCTCGGAGATCTTCTCGGCCGGGATGTTCATCAGCATGGCCTTGCCGGCTGCGGCCATGAGATCGGCCTCGGCGATCATGCCGCCCGAGGCCTGCTTGAGGGATTCGACCATCCGTCCGGCGCTCGTGCCGGCCGAGGCCGCCAGGTTGTCAAAAGCCTTGGCCTGCTTGTCGAGCAGGACGCCGGCCTGAGACATTTCAACGACCTGGCCGATGGTGCGAAAAGCGGCGTAGATCGCCGCAGCTCCGGCCACGGCGCCGGCCTTCATCTTGTCCCAGTTGAAGGAGCTCTCGGCCGCCTTGGCGGTCTTGGCCATGTCCTGCTGCAGGCCGGTGAGCTGGCCCTTCAGCTCGCGGAAAGCCGCCTCGCTCTGATTCTTCGCCTGGAGTAGAACTTCAAGTTTTACGTCGTCGGCCATTTCATCACCACATCGCAAATTCCTGGGGCGTGTAGAGCACGCCGCCTGGGGCTCCGGCGCCGCGCGCGATCAGGCGGAAGTTGCGCCGGATCCGCACGGCCGACTTGTCTTTTTCAGCCGCCCAGAAGGGGGCGATGATCGGCCGGGGCGGGGTCACCAGCCGCTTGGTGGAAAGGCGCAAAAAGAGCGGGTTGCCCAGCCGCCGTCCGCGCCGGGAGCGCGAGAAGCTCCGCTGCGCCCCGCGGCGGCGCATGTACATGCGCAGCTCCGGCGTCACCGGCCGCGAGAACCCCTTCTGCTGCATCTCGGCCGCGCGGCGCACCCAAAAGGGCGAGCGGGAGGTGAACCCCAGGCGCATCTCGCCCGACGACTCGTTGACGACGTAGGTCAGGCCGGCGGCGAGCCTCTGAAGCGCCCGGGGCTGGCGCAGGCCGGTTTTGCGGTTGATCGTCCGCGCAATGATCGAAAGCTCCGCGAAGGCATTGCCAGGGGCCGGCTTCCCCATGCGGATGGCGTTGGCGATGGTCTCCTTGAGCGAAAAGCCCTCGACCTTGATCGCGTTCAACTGCGCCTTGCGGATGTTCGCATCGGCCGTGTCCACGGTTCTTACGAGCTTTTTAATGTCAGAGGATTTGACGTTTAGCTGGATCATGATTCGGGCACCTTGTTCATCTTTTTGAGCGCCGCGGCCTCGATGGCCTGGATCTTGCCCAGGAGGGCCGGGGTGATTTCGATCCGCATGAGCCGGGAGAGCTTGAGCACCAGGCCGTAGTCCAGCCCGATCACCCCCATGCCGGCCGCCCGCCACTGTGTCCTGCACGCCTGCCAGAGCTCCCAGGCGTCGATGTTCCCCGGCATCAGCCCGGGGGCGGCTCCGTACTCGCAAGTGCTGCAGGGTGGCTCCCGCTTGACGCTGCGGCAGGTTCCGCAGTATTCGGCCCGCCGGGAGTCGTTGACCCACTCCCAGCGCTCGAGGAGTTTTTTTCCTCTCCCGGGGTGCCGTAGGTCTCGGCGATGATCGCCCGGAACGCATCGTGCAGGCCCTTGACGCCGCCCGCCCGGTCGATCCGCTCGATTCCCTCTTTTCCAAACACGGCCGAAAGCGCCGCGTCCATGATCTCGCCCATGCGCTCCTGCTGGTCGTCCGCGCCCGGCGTGATCTCCGGCACGAAAAGAAAGCGGCCGTAGCCGAGCTTGCGCATCTTCGCCGCGCTCACCTCGGACAGCCGCAGGCCCCGCGCCGTGAACTTCTCCCCCCCTATTTCGATCTCCCGCACGATTTCCTCCCCCACTGCGTTTTTTCGGTTATGCGTAGCTCGCCACGCCGTTCGTCACCCGCGCCACGATCGCAGAGGCCTCGGAGCCGTCGTTGTAAAAGGCCCGGAAGGGCATGTCGACATCGAGCCCCTGGGGGCCGGTGATCTCGGGCGTGGTCCACTCGTAGTAGAGCTCCTGGGCCTCCAGCTCGAAGATACTCGACGCCGAACCGGTCCAGGTGGCCTTGACCCCGCTCTCGGTCAGCGCAGCGCCCTTGGCGAGCAGCGTCGTGTCCTCGAAGAGCGTCCGCACCCGGCCGGATATCCCCACGATGCCCTCGGGGATGGAGCCCAGCACCCCGCCCGCGCCGATCGTGTACTGCGAGAGATCGAGGCCGAAATCGACGTTGAAGCCCACGAGCTTCGCGTTCGTGAGCGAGGAGCCGCCCTCGGTGACCGCCGCCTGGAAGTTCTGCAGCCGGGCGAGCGCCACCGCGGTCGGCGTGCAGAAGGCTGCGTTTTCGAAGCTGTGGTTCGCGCCGGCGACGTCGAGCGAAAGCACGAGCTCGCCGTCGCCCCCGGTTTCGATCGCAAACGATGCGATCTTGCAGCCCACGAACCGGCTGTACTTGTCCGTGGCGAGATCCGTGAACGGCACCTCGAGCGTGATCGATGGCATGGTGGCGCCGATCTTGAACTCGTGCACGTAAGGGCCCGCGCCGGTCGTCACGGGCGCCCCGAACATGGCCTTCAGCCAATAGGGCAGCGCCAGCGAGTCCACCGGGATTACGATCGGCCCGCGCACGCTCTTGTTGCCGGCGAAGGGCTGGGTGGGGCTGCGGTTCGCCGTGAGGGTCGCCGCCGCATTGATCGCCCGCTGCGCCTTCAGCCCGAAGCTGTTGACCTGGACCTGGAAGCCGGCGGCCGGGGCCGTGCCGAAAACAGATTCAAAGCCGATGTTGACGGCGATGGTGCCTTTTTGCTGAGCCATGGCTCAAGTCCTCCTATTTTAGCCCAGCGGATCCATGCCGAGCGTAAGTTCTGTTTTGAAATCAAGGTCAATATATGCGTAAACCTCCGGCAGCGCCCCGAGGGTGTCTGCCGATAGGCTGTAGCCCATGACGGTATTCGCCGGCAGGGACGCCTTGACGGCATCTATGACGAGCTGGGCCAGATCGAGCACCAGCTCCACGCCGGCCGGCTGGTCGAGGTTGCCGTAAGCCGTGCTTGCGAGCGCGTCCTTGTTGATGGCCAGGTCCACCGCTATCGAGTAGTTCTGCTCCCTGCGCTCCTGGTGTTTTTGGACGCCCGGGGTGTGCATGATCGCATACGGCATATCGGACGCCGACGGCAGCCCCGCTGATGTGACATCCGCGAATACGTTCAGCTTCGTTCCGGCCCCGAACTGCGTGACGCACCAGGACTCGATCGCCGCGTTGCCGGCGATGGCGGTGACAAAGGTGTTGAAAAAGTCGTAGTTGTCCATCTACGCCTTCGGCTTCCTGGATAGCCGTCCCTTGACTTTTTTTACCAGGCTGCCGGCCGTTTCGGTCGTCAGCCCGGCCGCCTCGATGGCGGTTTCGGCGGCCCAGGCAAGCGGAGTAGGCCGGGGGTTATCCCCGGCCTGGCCCGGGTCCGCGGCGGCGGCCTCATCGTCGGCCGTCTCCAGCCCCGCCGCCTGGATCTCCACGGCCTCGCCCGCGCCATTTACAGGCGCAGTGTCGGCGTCCTTTACCGTGACCTCGACCGCCTTGCCGAGCCGGATCAGCTCGATGGCATCTTTTTCGGACAGGCCCACGGACTCGTCCAAGACCTCTCCCGCCATCACGATCCGGTTCAGCACGACGGTGTGCCGCGCGATCCTGATGCGCATCATGGCCACCTAGTAGGCCCCGCCGATCGCCGGGAGGTACTGCGGACCGCGGCGCAGCGCCCAGGCGGCGACCGGGATGCCCGATGTGTGCGTGCCGGTGAAGTTGAGCACCACGCGCGTGTAGCGCTTGCTGCCGCGGTACTCCGTCCAGTAAAACTGGCTATCCTCCGTCGGTGCGTCGATCAAGCCGAAGCATCCGGTGTTCGCCCCGGAAACCGCGTTGGTCAGCTTGGCGGCCGGGACCGCGGTGAAGCTCGAGTTGTCGTCCGACTCCTCGAGCTCGCACTCGACCTTGACGGATCCCGAAAGCGTGTCTCCCGAGTCCCCCAGGTGCACGACGTGCACGACCTCCTTGAAGCCGCGGCCGTCGACGCTCGTGCAGTTGGTGTCCGGAGCGGCGCCGGACTTCACCACCGGAAGCAGGGTCGAGGAGAGGATGTCGTCCGATGCGTTGAAATCCTTGATCATGGCTTTTTCTCCTTGTGTGGCGGGCCGGGGCCCGTATGCTGCCCCGGCCCTATCGATTTGGACTTCGGCGTCCTATCGTTCGTTAGGTGGTCAGCGCGTCCTTCATGGCGGAGAAGGAGACCGCGTTCTTGACGGCGATGTCGACATCCTGCAGCGCGATCACACGCACCGTGCCCTGCAGGCCGCCGGTAATCGGGTCGACCATAATGTCGAGGGCACCCCACTGGCCGATGACCAGGTCGGCGAAGTTGCCGAAGATGATCGCCGAGCAGACGTTGGAGGAGCCCTTGGTGAGCGTGCTCGGGACCTGGTTGCTGACGGCCGCCCGGTAGCCGATGACCCGGCCCATTCCGTCCGCACCGTCCGTCCAGACCGGGATCTCGCCGTAGGTGGCGTTGGTGAATACCGTGCGCAGCTTGCCGCGCACCTTGGCGTTGGTCAGGAATGCGAGCGCCCCGACGTCCGCGTTGTCGATGGCGACCTCGGACTCCAGGCCCACGATGTTCGCGTAGGTGGGGGCCTTGCCGTTGGTGCCGCCGACGACCGCCCCGATCCCGACCACGTTCAGGATCCCGCGCGGCTCGGGCGAGCTGCCGGAGCCGTTGATGGCCGCCCGGTCGATCTCGAGCGCCACGGTGGTGGCGAGCTCGTTTCGGACGTACATCTCGACGTCGAGGGAGCTCTGCAGCAGGAGCTTGCGGCTGATGTCGCTGTAGGCCCCGACCGTTTTCGGCGTGAGCGCCACCTGACGGAAGGTCTGGGTGGACTCGGTCGTAATGTCGGTGGACTCGCCGACCCAGTAGGCCGTGGACCCCGCGAGCGCTCCGGGGATGGCGACGTCGCCCACCAGGCCGGTCAGCATGCGGGTGCCGAGCTGGGCGATCACCATCTTGTTGCGCAGCAGCGTGATGAAGTCGGCCGCCAGCAGGTTGGTGTCCACCAGGTGCCCGCCCTGGGCGTCCGTGGTGACGTTCAGGTCGCGCCGGAGCACGTCCATCGGGACGAACCCGCCGCGGGCGCTCTTGCCGAGCTGCTTGGCGACAGCGTCCGAGCACTCGAACTCGAACGCGGCGTGCTCGCGCCGGCCGGTGGAAAGCGCGTGCAGCAGGCGCACGAAGGAGAACTGCCGCGCCTGGCGGTCCGAGAGCCCGATGTCCGGGGTGGTCTCGACCGGCTTGACCTTGCCGATCTTCTCCAGCACCTGCATGCGGAACTCGTCCACGGAGGCGCCGCGGTTGATCGCCTCGCCGGCGAAGTCGCGCAGGTTGAACTTCTCCCCGTAGGCCGTGATCTCGCGGATGCGGGTCTGCTCGGCCTGGCGGGCTTTCTCGGTGATGTCCTTGATCTTCGCGGCCTCGGCGGCCGGGTCGGGTTGAACGGTCTCTTTTTCCATGGGAATCTCCTTTTGATCGTATTTGATGACAAGTGAGTGGTTGCGCTGCTGGTCGGAGGCCTCGCGGCCCACCCCCACCGTCACGTCGGCCGGAACGGAAACGAGGCTCACCTCGAACGGTTCCCAGTCCATGATTCGGTAGGTCTCGACCCCTTCCTTTTCCTCGACCAGCACCGCGCGGTGCACGATGTAGCCCACCGAGACACTCTTGCGGATCCCGTCGATGACGTCCTGCCAGATCTCCTCGGCGCGCGCGCTCTTACCGAAACGCGCGATGGCCCGCCCCTTGCGGTCATCGCCGATCCAGACCTTTTCGAGGACACCGACCTGGTCGCGGGAATTGTGATCCATGAGAAGCGCGCCGCTCGCCTTCAGGCGCTTGACGCGCATGCTTCCGGGCTCGTGATCCAGTATCTCTACACCCCACCATCGCTCGTAGGGCTCATCCGATGAAAACGACAGCTCCACCGTGCGGCCCTTCTCGTCTACCGCGGACCGGTCGATCTCCATCTGGCGGAACTGGTTTTTCTCAATCTGCTTGGTTTTGGTTTTTTGTGCCATCTTCACATCCCTTTCCTTTGCCTATCGAGCCGGACACGTCGATTTCGAGTCGCTCGGCGGCTTCTTTTTCGGCGTGCAGCTCGGTATAGACGTCGTCTATGTCAAGCCCGAGGTCGCCCGCGATCCGCGTGCGGGAGTTGACCCCCAAGCGCACCTCGCGCTCGCGCGCATCGATGTCCTTTGACGGGTCGATCCAGCTCCAGCGCTTGGACTGCCAAACCGGCGCGTTCCAGCGCTCCAGATCGCGCATGGGCAGCGCGAGCTTTCCGGATGCGATCGCGTGCGGCAGCCAGGCCTCGAAAATCGGCTGCACGAGATGCTCGACCAGAAAGCCCTGCAGCATCATGTAAAACGTGCGCTCCTCGAGCAGCCCCTGCCGCCCGGAGCTGTAGCTCGTCTCGGTCAGGTCGTTTGCGAGCGAGATGTAGGAAATGTTCAGCCCAGAGGCGATCCCTTTCAGCGCGGACTTGCAGAAATCACCGAACGCCTGGTTGGGATGCGTAGGGTCGAAGGTCTTGAACTCGTAGCCGCTCGGAAGCTCCTGGAACTTGCCAGGCGATACCTCGTCGATCAGGTTACCGGACGAATCCTTGTCGTCGTATGGATAGGCGCCCTCGGAGTTGCGCGTGAAAAAACCCATTTTCGCGGCGGAGACCCTGGCGGCCACGGCCTCGCTGTAGCGGTACTGGCCGAGCTGGTGCAGGTCCTTCAGCGCCGCGACCGTCCACGGGTAGCCGCGGGTCTGCTCCGCGCGCTCGGTGACGAAAACGTGCAGGACCTCCGCGGCCGATACCCGCTGGCGCTTCTGCGCCGGCTGCAGCGGGTACTCGCTTCGGCCGGGGTGGTTCGTCAGGATGTGGTAGGCCACCGGCCCCTTCCACTCGTCAAGCTCGACCCCCATGACGATCCCGTTGGCGATGTCGTTGTAGTCGTGGTCGAGGTATTCTGGGTCGAGCAGCTGCACGGCAAAGGCGAAGTCGTTGCGGGCGAAGCCGGAGACCGTGCGGGCGATCATCTCGCCGTCCCGGGCGAGCCCTTTTATTCCCAGTGCGAGCAGGTCGGTAAAGGACAGCTTTCGGGTCACGGTGCAGTTGGCCGGGCGGCACCAGGCGCTCCAGGCCGCCTCGATCTTCTGATTGGCGTTGTCGTCCGGCTTTCCGTCCGGGCGCTTGACCTTGCTCTGCAACCGTATTCCCTGGGGTCCGACAACGTTGCCGGCGAGCAGCTCAAGGAATCGGCGTCCGTAGCCGTTGTTTGCGCAAAGGTCGCGGCTGCGGGAGCGCAAAACCGTCAGCCCGGCGCGGATGTCGGCGTCGATGGCGTATGAAGATGTCACCCAATCCGCCAGCAGGCGCGACATGCGGGCGGCATCGAACGCCCGCGCGGCGATCGGTTTGCGGCTGAACAAGCGCTTGATGGCGCTAATCATTGCCGAACCTCACGAAGATGTTTTTGCCGGTCCCGAGCCCTTTCGCCACATTCTCTGCGGCCTGCTCCTGCTCGTATGCCTGCTTGTAGCGGCTGTACCACTCGAGCAGCCGCGCGATCGGCATCATGCCGACCACCTGGCCGCCGACGACCATCTGCTCCTGGTCTTTCGAGGCCCGCCCTTCGAGCTTGGCCTCCAGGGCGTCGAGCACTTTCTTGACGTGACTGCGGGCGTCGTAGCCCGACGAGGCGGCGGCGAAGTTGGCCAGGATCTCGATCGTGCCCGAGCCCACCATGTAGCGCTCAGTGGTCTTGGTGACGTAGGCTTGCCACCGGTAGACGCCGGGGGAGTATCCGGCGGTTGTGGCGGCCGCGAGTGACACGAGGAAATCGTCGCCGGAGGGGGTTGACGTCAGCGCTATGCGCACGCCGGACTTGACCAGGCTGTAGGTGAGCGCCCACCCGGCCGAGGCCTTGGGGACTTCGCCGGTCGGGATGGAAAGGCCTGCGGCCTCGCGCTTCCACTGGATGAGGTCGCCGGCGGTGAATTTTTCGGGCTCGGTGGTGGCGTATTCAGTCACATTTCCGCCCTCGGTAAAAATAAAAACCGGGTTTTCTGCTGAGCACCTTCAGCATAAACCCGGTTTTTTAAGAAAAACGGAAATGGGGTGGAAAACGACCGTTAAACGACACTTTCAGGACGAAAAACGGCCGTTAAAATGCTTGACGGTCTATTCGGCGTCAGGGTCAACTCCCATTTTGCGGTTGTCGCAGGCCGTGAAGCGCCGTAGGAAATCGTCTATGTTGTCGGTGTGCGCCATCCAGCGCTTGTTGAAGGCGCGGGCGAGCATTCCGGCGTTGATCAACTCATAAAACAGGCTGTCTCCGACCCCCAGATAGTCGGTGATGGCCTTCTTGCCGACCAGAAGCCGCCCACGGTGGTTTCCGTTTTTGTGGTCTCCCATGGCTGCGCCTCAGTCGGTTATGATGCACATCAGAATCGTCACCGCCAGGAATATCCCGATGAAAAGCGCGTCGCTCATGGCAACCACCTCCCAAAAACCTCGACAAGCGGGCCGGACACCGCGCGGATCCGCGCCGCGTTCGGGCAATTTTCGAGCGCCGGCCGCCAGGCCCGCAGGTTGTCCTCAACGCTCGATTCGAGGCACGAGTGTGAATAGCCCGGCCGTTCGTACCAGTATTTTCGGCCGCCCTGGTAGCAGTCCATGCCGGCCAGGAGCACCTGCTCGAACCCGGCCGCGCAGGCGAACCATACGGCCAGCGCCGACGAGAACCCACCGTTCCACCATGGCTCGTCGATCCGCACGTTTGTCCAGCGGTCGAACGGGCTGACCGTCCAGGTCGTCGGGCTCATCAGAAGCGCCGTCATAAGGCCCTCCTGCCCGGGGGTTGACGGGTCCTCGAGAAAACAGCAGACATCGGCCCGCATGTCCTCTGCGCCGGCGAGGTAGATCATGGCGTGCTGTTTGACGGAGATCAGGGCCGGGTCGCAGGCGTCCATGACGAGCTGAAAATCACGCTCGATCGAGGGACCCCCTCCCATGACGAGCGCCACCTGCGGCCCCCGCCGCTCGGCCCATCGCCTGACATCGTACATCCCCACTATGCGGTCGTCTATCACGCTGACATCCTCCCACTGTTTTTTTAGGGCCTACGCGCCGCCACTCCACCGACCGGCGCACGCCGGACCACCCGACTCGGCCCATTCATATTCCGCCCATCCAAGTCCCGGCCACCCGCCGCCTGGTCACCACCCGTTTCTCCACCAGCTGCTGGGCGGGTGTCTTTGGTTTTTCATTTTCATTCGCCACCGACTTGGCCGACTGCCGCTGCAAATCGCCCTCCTTGGCCTTGACGTAGCGGGCGAGCCCTGAGAGGTTCGGGTGCCACCCATTGTCGGCGCAGGCCGCGGCGTAGATCTCGCAGTCGAGCAGGTGGTTGTCGCTTCTGGTCTTAACCCACTCGATCCTCCCCTTGCGCGTGCGCCGCAACTCCTCCGCCAAAAACTGCTTGGTGTAGTCGACCCCGGTCTCGGCGTGCAGAAAAAAGCGCTGGCTTTCGGCAGCGATAACGTTTCCGTTTTCGTCTACCTTCTGGTCGCGTCGCGTCAGGCGCCAGTGCAGGAGCTTCTTCAACTCTCCTGTGTCGAGCATCCTCAGCTCGATCCCGCCCGGTATCGGCTTGTTGCTGCGCGGCATGCGGTCTATCGCCTGGGGGTAATTGACACGGATCAGTTGTGGGCGGCTGGATCCCTTCACGGCAAAGATCACCTGCCGCGCGTCCCGGCGTCCATGGGCGCGGATGAATTCATAGATCTCCTCGGTGCGGCTGATGGCCTCGTCGTCGGCGCCCTTGCCGCCGCCGGTGTCCATGGCGGCTCGCCAGATTTGCAGGCGCTCGCCCGTGCCGTCCTTATGGAAATACGTGTCGAACACCAGCGCCCGAACATCATCGAAGGTCGACAGATAGCCGTACTGTACCAGGTGGCTCGTCAAATCCTCCCCCCAGGCCCGCACCACGAACCAGAACCCGCGCTTCTGCACGTCGATGCCGGCCGTTAGCGCAACCGTCCACGACGGGCATATCCCCGGCGGAAGGTCCGTCTTGCGCTTGAACAGATCCCCCTCGGCCTTGGACTCTACAACCTCCTTCCACGGCCGCGCCTGGTGCTGCGTGACAAAGGCCTGGAGCTTCTTCGGATCGTCCTTGCCCTTAAGAAAATCGGCCGCGGCCTTGGAAAGCGACACGAACGGAGAATACCAGGACTCCAACGGGCCGAAGGCGATCGCCGTCGGACGCTCGACCGGCGTTTCGGCTTTCCACCTTCCGCCACGCACGGCCACGTTGCGGGCGTGGTCGTCCCAGTCCATGCCGCAGTGAGCGCAGGAGTAGCGGGCGAGCTTGCCGCGAAGCACTTCGCGGTGGTCACGCTTTCCGTGCCAGTGGATACGCTCGAAGCCCATGATCTGCAGGTGGCCACAGATCGGGCACTTCGCGTGGTAGCGACGGGTCTCCTCCGCCTCTGATCGTATCAGGCGGTCGAAGGCGTCTCCGTCGAGCTTTGGCGTGCTGTAGAAAATCTGCTTGCTCGTGTACTGGTACGAGTTGGTGCGGACATCGCCAAGGCTAAACGGGTCCGCCTCGTCGCCGACAAAATCAGGATATTTACCGGGCTCGTCCCAAAGTATGTAGCGCACGGACTCGGACGCCATCGCCGCGGCCGATGTCGCCCAGACCATCATCAGGTCCATGCCGTTTACAAAGTTGACGTGCATGGTGGTGACGTCGTCGATCCTGGAGGAGAGCAGCGCGGCCGTTTTCGGCGTCGAGCGGATTGTGGGGATTAACTGCCGCTTCGCGATCCGCTTGCTGACCTTCTCGTCCGGCATTACGTACATGGCGGGCCCTGGGTCGACGTCGATCGCATAAAGCATGAAATTTAGCCCCACGGAGGTCTTTCCGGTCTGTGGGGCCCAGCACAGGAAAACCTTGCGCACCCACGGCAGCGCGATCGTGTCCATGGGCTCGATGCAGTACGGCGTGACCTCGTTCCGCCACTTGCCTTGTGCGGGGCCCCTGACCACCATGCGATATTTCTCAGCCCACTGGCTGACACTGATCCGCTCGCGCGGGCGGAATACGCGACGCTCCGGATCCGTGAAGTGGTCGATGGCGTATGCGACGGATGTCATGCTTCGATCTTCTCCAGTCTGCCGGCATCGATACTTTCCGGAAGCTCGTGGTGCGCGTCCTCGGAGTACCTGGCCAGCCAGCGCTCGGAGGCCTCGAGCATGTACTCAATCACGTCCGGGGCCTTCAGGTCGTCTCCGGACACCAGCTTGATCATCTCGGCCGAGCTGCTGCGTATAAAGTTTTCAATGTCGCTTTTAAATACCGCTGCGCGCCGCGCCAGGGCCGCCTCGAAGGCAGAGCGCTCGACGTATTCACCTTTCAGGATCCTGGTCTTGATCTCCCAGTGCTCGGCCTGGGCGCTGACCTTGCGGGCCTCGGCCGCGGCCTTGTCGTCTGCGACCGCAGGAGAGGCCGGTCGCATCTTTAGGCCGCCGCTGCCGTCCTTCAGCTTCAAAAAAGTGCCGGCATACCGCTCGACGTCTTTGACAAGGAATGTCCCGTCAGACTGGGGCCTGAGCTTCCCTTGGTCGCGGTGACGGTAGACGGTCGCCTGCTTAACGCGGTACTTGTCGAGCCCCTCAAGGTATCGCACCACCTCGAGGATACTCTTCAACGCCTCCGGTTTTTCGCTGGGCGCCTGGCTGATCGAGAGCTGCTCTGTCACTTGATTATTTCTCATTTACAGGTGGTTATACTTTTCCCACCCGGTTTTTTCTCAACAAGTAGAGATGAATCGAGGTCGTCGAAACCGCACTTCAAAGGTCCCTGGAAGGACCCGCCGAGACCGGTCGAGACCAATCAGACCTCGGAACTTTATCAGCGAGCGCAGCCGTCAGCATGGCGAAGCGCTTGCCGATCTCTTTGATGTGTCCAGGTGACCGCGGCGCATCGATCGCCATTGCCACCCAGTCACAGAGCTCCGATAAGGTCGGCGAGTTCGGTGAGCATCTTTTTGTATTCCTTGCTTTTGGTCTGCTCGTCGCGCTCGTGGTAGTTTCCATTTTTGGTCCTCATGATCTTGTCAGCGTAGGCCCACGGCTCGCCCTTGATCTGCTCCCAGTACTGGGATAGACCATCGAGTGAGTCGATCACCGCCTGGGGGTGACCAGCCTTGTTGATCCAGTGTTGGACCCACTGGTAGGGATTGAAGGACCTTGACCCATTGGCCATGCCTTTCAGCGTTTCACACTTGGCCCGTATCGTCTCGGCGTACTCACCGGCCCGTTTCACAAAATGCCCTTTTTGTTTCAGCCCGGCGCCGCCCTTGGCGCCGGATAGTACTTTAGTACTATCCTTTAGAGGCGGTAACGGGGACGGAAACGGAGACGGAGCAGAAACGTCAGCAGGTGCTGGTTTTTGATGCTGTTCTGCTGGCAGCATGCTGGCAGCACTGCTATTTTCTGCTGTAGCATGCTGGCTGCATGCTACAGCATGCTGTAGCATGCTGGCAGCATGCTGCGGCATGCTATTAGCATGCCGCAGCAGGAAACCATATTCAGCAGGATCAAAGCCGTATTTGTCTTTTGCCATTCTCCAGGCGGCATCTTCGCCGTGGTGCTTTATCAGGGCCTTCATCCTGGCCCTGTTGCTGCGGTCCTTCGACCCTGACGCCCAGCCCTGGTGCTGGGTCCAGTCGTGGACGATCACCACGCCATCGGCCCGGCGCTCGATCCAGCCTGATTTTTCAAGGGCAGAAAGCAACTCTCCCGGCTCTCCCGTCCACCTGACCTCGTCGGCTATGTCCTGGTCAGTCCACCCATTCAGTACGCCACCCGGCCGGCTGACCGCTGTCGCTATCCACAGATCGAGCAGATAGCCGACAGCGCCGGAGCCGAGCATGCTTTCGAGCTTCCGGCGCTTTCGGTGGCCCCTCAATAGTACGGATACGCGGATGTCTGAGATCACACGATCCCCTTTTCTTTGGCCAGCCACTCAGGGATCTCGAAAATAAAATCGTTCCTGTGGCTCGCCTTCACACGCCGCTCCGACTTGACCACGCTCTTCGGGATCCAGGTCTCGTGCTGGCCGTCGAAAACCAGGTAGGCCTTTTCAGTCTCGCGCCGGACTTCGCCGCAGAATTCAACAAGGCTGGCCATACTAAAACCTCATCGGCATTAAGGCGCCCTTCTGGTCAACGTCTTCGTCCGCTCTTTCGCCGAGAAAAAAGATCATGTCTTCGGGGCCTGCATAATAAACATGGCCAGAAAACCCTATGCTCAGGCTTGCAAAATAGGCACTATTAAACACGCCCCTCGTGCCTATGATCACTTCGGCGAGAGTCTTCATCCACCCAACGTCGCCATAACCGGATACGACCACGTTGGTATGTCCCGGCGTGAGCTGGTACAGCTTCTCAAAATCAGGGCAGGGCTGACGCATGTCCTCAGGTTTTCGGGAGTGTTTCAGGATAATCGTGCTCGCCTTTTTAATTGGGAGATAACATCCGTCCTCTATGCCTTCCACGCGCACGCTTTTCAGCATCGCCCCGTTTGTCCGGTGTATCCAGCCACCAGCTGCGACGGCAAACTGAATATGGTCGCGCTTGTCGGCCGGATCAGTTTTCACATCTATCACCCAATTCAGCAGCGGCCACAACTCGTCAGCCTTCTCGGCCTCATACGTTATTGATTTCAGCATCTCATCCTCCCACGGTTTACTTGGTTATTTAATCCGATCCCACAGCCACAACTCTATGAAAACCTTGCCCGGGAAAAACTCGCACTGATCACGCCGCAGCCGCACGATCCTACCGTCGTCGGCGAGCGTCAATTCCAAAACTTCAGGACGTTCCGTCGGCCTCACGTCGCTGATCGCGACCGCCACTTTCTGCCTTGAGGCCCTGGTGGATAAAGAACAGGGCCTGGAGCTCGGGTGTCCTGAAGTTTTCTTGCGCTGAGCGTTTGAGGCGCTCATAGATTTCCTCGAAACCGTTGATGTTGATCATGACAAGTTCTCTGGTCGGTGTAAGCTCCGCTGGAGTTGCTGGAAGCGTATCATGACCTGTACCGTGTGCGACTGTCTTCCGCGCCTGCACGGATTTCATCTCCGCGTGGCGCTGGCGGATCAAATCGCGGCGGTTTTTGCCAGTGATCCCCAAAGCGCAGCGCCGCGTGTACACCGATGCGGGCGAGCGTCCGAGTTGTTTGGCAATTTCAGCCGCCGGCATGTCTGGATGATCTCTCAGAAACTGGTCGTCAGCCTTGGTCTTTTCGGAGCTTTGTCTCGCCATATCCGTCATCTCCACCGGCACGCTGCAGGACCTGCCCTCCAGCGCCGCCACGTATTCGACCCGCCGCTTGCATTTCAGGCACGAGTCGTTGTTTTTGTCGCTCATGCCTAACCCACAGCTGCGGCAGGGATTGATCATGATTTGAAATCGCCCGTGTTCCTAAGCCGGAGGCGTCGTTCCTTGTTTTGCCGGCCAGTACTTATCCCGTCACGGGCCGCCGGGCAGAGGCCCACCAGTATTCGCGCCCTGGCGGAGGCGCAACCGGTCTCAAATCAGCGGATCGATAGTCGTGCGGCCGGCACGACCATTGCGCGACGCTGCGCACATCCTGCTGGTGGCGTAATAGCCCCATTTGGCAGAGGCGACGCAAATCAAGAAATGCATCGCCTCAAATTTCGCGTGGTCGCTTGGATCGCGCTTGAAATCAGCCCAGGCCGTGCAAACCATATCGAGCGTTTTTCGTGGCAGCTCGCACTCGACAAAATCGTTGTCACCGCACATAGACCACCAGCCCCTTGGGTTTGTTGATCATGGAAACCAGGTCTTGCCATGCCAGACCGCGCCGCACGCCCAGGATCAGGATGATGGCGATCAGGAAATAGGCGCAGCGCTTGATCAGTTTGGACTTCGATCGATCCATGCTATCCGCAATTGTTAGCGAGCCTCCGCTCGATAGTTCCAAAGTCCCCTTATATGATTGCCAGTGAACCACAGAGACACTACGAACACGCCCCATTGCCCCGCCGTGAATGATGTGTAAATCCAGAAAGGTTGACCACAAAGACCAAGGATAAAGCCCATGCGCTTGTGCTTTGTTCCTGCGAATGCCCATATCGAGGCGCAGGAGAATATTAGGATCGCGGTCTGGATGATGTTTTCGAGCACTATCGCTGCCTACCCCCACAATTTCGCCACAGCGTATCCGACCAGGCCGCCGGCCGCGAAGCCGAAAAACGTGAAAACCGCGTAAGCCATGACGATGCACGAACCGTTGACATCGATCCATCGGCGTCCGTCGGAACGCCTTCTCTCGGTGAATTCGCATTCGGTGATCATGGTGTCCTCCATCACAAACAAAGCGCCAGCGACGCCAGCGCGGTCAAGCAGGTGCCGATCGCCACGGACGCGAGCAGCGACTGGGCGATCTCGCGCGGGCTGAATCTGTCCTCGGGCTCCTCGTCGCGGATCCAGCGGCCTCGGTGCTCGTCGTAAACGTAGGGGAAGGGTTCGGGGGTCATGCGGTCCTCCTGAATTGGATAACCCACACCCACGGATTGCTCTCCCATGGGTGCTTTTTGCCGTTGATTGATTCCCAGATTTTCGCGAACTGATCGCGCTCTGAAAAGACGGCCTGTCGGCAAGTTTTGGGAAGTTGATCGATTGGTATTTGGCTGCCCTCGGCGATTGCGTCTTCTTCGCTAATTTCCTGCAACCGCTCCACGCGAACGCCGGTGATCTCAAGCGTGATCCGGCTCGCCCAGCGGGGCATGTGGATGGAGGGACGCCAGCGTCCGCCATACGTTGAAAGGCTAAATGTTCTGGCTGGTTCTTTGAAGCATTTGCGATAGGCATCAGATTCGATTATGTAACCGTGATGAATCCAAAACCTGCCGCCGCCACCATCGCCAATCCACGCTCCGCATTCAGCATCAGCGGCGTATCCGACGATGTTCTTTTGTTCCGAGCACCATTTTTCCCTCACCCACAGCCGGTCTCCTGGCTGTCCGTAGGGGCAGCGCACAAAATCATCCGCGCAGCAACCACACCACAATTTTCCGCTGTGCCCGGCGGTTTGGTATCCTTCCGGCGTGGTGGCGCACATTTCTTCGGGCTGCCAATCGAAGCCGCAGTCGCACGGAATTCTTTTCACAATACGCCGCGTCTGCGTCTTACGGCCCTCAAGGATGGCGCGGACCATCGGGCCGCTAAAAATAATCGGACGATCTCTCAAGCCGCCCTCCCGCACGCGCCATCCGCCGGCAGTTCGGCGAACTGGCTCTTGATGTTCAGCATGGTCTCGTCGAAGCAGCGCTCGCAATAGCCGTGACTGTCGCGGACATCCGAGCGGCCGTCGGGCTTGGTTCCGTAGATGCGGCCACAAACGCAGCAGACGCTCCTGATCACAGCGCACCCCCGACGATGGCCGCCGCTGCCGAATATATTTCCGCTCTGCCGAAGATCTCCCGCAGGTTCTCGATCGCGGCGACCAGGTCCTGGGGCGGATGGTATTCGCGATGCCAGTGGCGGCACTGTGGATCTCCGCCGGTCCAGGCCGCCGTTGCGATCTCGACGGCGCCGCAGTCTTTGCAGGTCGCGCTCATGCAGGCCCCCTATGCTATCGAGAAACCGCAGCGGTCTTCGACGACTTCCGACCTGCGCTTTATGTATATACGTTGGCATTCAGATGAAGCCATCCCGTCAGCGTATTTAAGAATGTCCTGGTACATGAAATTTTGAAAAGACTCGCCATTGATCAGATCAAGGCGCAACTGCATTCTTTTAGATCCGTCCCCCACTTTTTTCCTTTTCCATCCAAGGAGCGCCTTGTACTCGACGTTCTGTGTTATCGCCCCTCGAATTTGGATCTCATATTCCGGCAGCATTTTTTTGCATTGGTCAATGAAGAGGTCCAAGCTGTCGTTGTCTGCAAACTCTATCTTTCTGCGCTCTATGAGCGAACGCTGCCCGAACCGTTCAATCAATTTTATCCCGCACTTTTGCTGGCCTGGATTTTTTTTGATGCTTCCGGGCAGCGCCATAGATCCGCAGCCAGTCGGGAAGATGTGCTCGATCTTCTTTTCGGTGTTGGTGGCGGCATAGGTTCGTTCAATGGTAATAGAAATGATTCTGTGCCCAAGATCCGACAAGATCTTCTGCGACCACCCGGAAAGGAGCAGCATTTCGGATGGTGCCGATACCGTTAAATGATTCTTTCCCCCGAATGCGAAGCAAAATTCCTGTGCGTCGCTATGGGTGTTAAAATGCACAATCTCAGTATTGTTGCCCTCCATGAAAGCCACCGACCAGCGGCCGTTTTCTTCTTTTTTCATCGCCTTGATCGTGACTTTTCCCTTCCCACGAAACTCATCGATTAGCTTTTTTAGATCGTACTTTTTTTCTTTCATGGAGCGCCTCCCTTGTTTCAGAGCTAAAGTGTTCGATTAGACTGAAAGCGGTGCATACATCTGCCAACAATGAATCTGGAACACTGTCTGATACCGGAAACTTGATTCGCTTTTTTAAAAACGATCCGAAGCGTTCAATCTCCCGGCACACCTCTCCCCACGCAGCCGTTTCATTTTCTGCCTTTTGGCCCGCCACAGGCCTTCCCGCCCCTTCACGCGCGCCGCCCCTTGCTGTCGGAGGATGCGTGACGCTGGTTATTGGTGGTTTACTCGGTGTGTTTATCGGTTCGTAAGTGGGCGATTTGGTTGCGGTGTTTGATTTTTTTGAACATCTGTTCAAATTATTTTCTTCTATTCTCTTGGCCCTCATTCTTAATGTGTGCGGACTAATCGTCACCTCAAACAGCTTCTCCACCCAGGCCGCGAGTTCCTTGCCGATGGTCCATGGCTTCTTCCCATCCTCAAGGGCGGATTTGATTTCCTGCTCGATGTAGAGCTCGCAGGCCTCGCGGTTAGCCATTCCTTGTCCTCCTCCATTCCCTTTTTCGTGGCCGCATGCCGTACATGGCGCGGTACTCGTCAGTTGTGCGTGGCTTGTAGCGCTCCGGGTCCACCGGCGGCAGGGCCGCGTCGATCTTTGCGAGCGCAGCGTCCAGGTCCATCACCACCCGATCGCGGATCGCCTTGATCTCCATGCGCAGCATCAGGAGCTCTGGCTCGGCCGCGCTTTTAACTACATTTATTGATGTGTTGACGTTGTTCGACATCGTTTACCTTGCGTGCCCGTTCCTGGTGTCGTAATCCTCGACCAGGTAGCGTACTGGATCGAACGATGACTCATGGAGGTAGCGAGCGATGGCGATCAGGATCTGCTCATTCATCTGTTTCTTCTGCGCCGAGGAGAGCCCGCCGATCCGCTTGAGGGTCACGTCTGGGATGCGCAGGGCGTACACCTCGGTCAGTTTGTCCATGTTGAGCTCAGGCATGCCGCCCTCCCCCGGTTTGAAACAGTCGATAAGCTCGGCCACAGGATCGGCATCCGATTTCGCGGGCGCTGGCGTCTGGTGCTTGAGGAGTCGGAGGAAATTGAATCGCATGGCCGGTTAATTTGTTGACTTATGAAACCAAGTCGGTTTAAAATTGATAGGATCAGTTGCAAGCCGCGCGGCGGCACTCTGACAGCTCGGGAAAAACGAACTCGATCGGCAGACCGAGGGCGTCGGCGATTCCCTGCGACACCGGCCGCGACACGGCCTTGCGGAAGATCACCCGCTGCACGAGCGAAGGGCTCACGCCGATGTCGCGGGCCACCTTGGTCTGGGTCAGGTCTTTTCGGATGAACTCGATTCTGATTTCTTTTGGCTCCATGTTGGCCTCGCGTTTAATTTTGCTTTTGGCTTTTAACTCAATTCTATTATTACATTGTGATAAATGTCAAGTAAAAAATATCACTTTGTGAATTTTGTTGAATCGTGATGAAAATAGGGCAAAGAATAAAGCACCTTAGGACAATGCTAAAACTCGATCAACGGGAGTTCGGAAAGCCAATTCCCTTGAGTCAGGCGTTCATTTCTGAAATCGAACGCGGTGGCAGATCACTTAGTGATACCGCAATGGAAGTGTTGTGCAGCCGTTACAAGGCAAACATCGAGTGGCTACGTACTGGCGAAGGCGAAATGTTCTCGAAGGGAGTTGCTCAGGTGGATGACGAAAAACCAGAAGAAGCCGCGGCCGTCCAGCTTCTGCGAAACATTTTCCGGTCCGGAAACGAGGTCTACGTCAAGGCGATCGTGACCAACTTGTCCGCTTTCAACGAGGCCATCATGACATCCGTGCGGCCCGCAAATTATCAGCCCCCGGAGGGAATGGTCCTGATCAAGAACAGGCGATTGAAGGACGACCCGAACTACCCTCCTGAAAAAGAGAAGCGAGCAGGTGGACAGGGCCGTGGTGGCTCCGTGGGGTAGCGCCGCCGGGGGCGCGGCTCGTCGTGCGTTACTTGCCCGATGCGCCGGCGTTCACGCGGATCGCCGTGAACGCCGAGTATTGCCGCGTCTTCGGCGTGAAGAAAATAGATGTGATCGAAGCAAGCTCCCTCTCTCTTATTGCGCACAGAGAGATCGCGACCGTGCGCAAGAAACTGACGGCCGCCGTGGAGTCGCGCTCGCCGATGCTCTCAACCGAGACGGCTGTGCGCCCGGACGGATCAAGAGTGCGCGTGCGCTGGCTGGACTTTCCATTGACGGACTGCGAGTCTGGCGCGGTGGTCGAGATGATCGCGATCGGCGAGGTGATCGAGGAGGGTTGAATGGTCGAGGCCATTATCGTCATCCTCATCGCTTTCACTATTGCATACTATGCCTCGATTAAGAGAAGGAACGGCGCCGTGGCCGCTCGGCCACGAGCCGCACTGCCGTCAGAGCCGCCCCCGCAGCCGCGCCGCCTGGATTCCATCCCCGGCGTGTCTGCGTTCACGCTGAAACTCTCAGGGTCAAATTTGCAGACTACAATAAAAAGTCGGCGGGACAAATCGGCCGAATACGCGGTCGATCTTTCCGCGCAAACCTGCACCTGTCCTGATTTTGTCGAGACGCGCACGGAATTCGAGTTCGGAGATCCGAGACGCTTTTGCAAGCACATGGTCAAAGCGGCTATCAATGCGGACGCGCTCGAAAAGTCTCCTGCCGTTTTCCGGATGGTTTTTGAAAACGCGCTCGAAATGGGCAAGGGGCTCACGCGGGATGCGCTGTTCCTCACCGAAATAGACGGCTCGCTCGTACTGATTTCGCAGCCCGAGACCGGCGACTGGATCAACGTCTTTTGCCGCAACCGCAACCCCAGGAAGGACGGCACCTACAGCTATAAGCGGTTTGGTTTCAGCCTGTCCGAGCAACGCTGGTCCTACGGATACGGTCCGCCCGGGGCGAAAATTCTGCGCAAGATTTTCAGCGTGCTGAGGTAGCCCGGTGGCACTCACCAAACTCCCTGACGGCCGCTGGATGGTCTATTACCGCGACCCGTCCCGTGGTCCACGCTACATCCGCCGCGAGTATTTCGGCCGGGGGCCGGATGCTGAAAACAGGGCGCACGATAGGAACCGCGAGCTTGGATTGCGCCCACCGAAAAAGACCCCCGCCGGAACGCTCGGCCCGCCGTTCTCGGCTCTTGCCATGGAGTATTCGCTCGTGCACCGGTTCGCAAGCCCGCGGGCCCGCTGGCAGCACGAGCTCAGGATGATCAGCCGGGTGCTCCCGTTTTTCGGCGACATCCGGGCGGCCCGGATCACCGACGCCGACATCGACCGCTACATCTCAAGCCGCCGCGCTGCCGGCGTGGCCTATTCGACCATCCGCCGCGAGCTGGTCGACTTCAAGGCCATCATGACCTTCGCCGCCCGGCGCCGGCCGCCCATGATCCCGTTCAACCCCGTGCGCGACTACCGTCTGCCCAAGGAGGACCTGGCCGTCATCATGCCGCCGACCGCCGAGGAGCTCGCCGCGATCATCGAGGCCGCGCCCGAGCACCTGCGCCGGATCATCCTGCTCGCCTACTACCTCGGCCTGCGCCCCGGCCCGGTCGAGTGCTACCGGCTGCGCTGGGAGCACGTGGACTGGTCGACCGAGACCATCATGGTCACAAGCGCCAAAAAAGGGGGAGGCGACCGCCGGCGCGTGCCGATCCACGAGGACCTGCTGCCGCTCCTCAGGAAATGGTTCGCCGTTGACGACGACAAGGGCATCCCCTGGATCATACACTGGTGCGGGAAAACCATCGACCAGATCTGCACCGCTTGGGCGAGCGTGCTCGAAAAAGCGAAAATCAAGCGGCGCCTTCGCCCCTACGACCTGCGCCATCTTTTCGTCACCCAGGCGCTCGAACGCGGCGCCGACATCAAGAGCCTGTCGGATGTAGTCGGCAGCCGCCCCGAGACCCTCATGCGCTTCTACCAGCACGTCACCGGCGCCATGCACCGCCGCACGGTATCCCTGATCCCATCGATTGGAGATACCGGAGATACACAAAAAAATTAAATATCTGTAATGTTTACAGTTACAAGCGACTATTATCGCTAACAGGGTTCACTATTTTTAAAGATATAAAAGCCTCTTTACGGTTTTTTTGGAGCTACAGGTAGCCCCGCTCGCCCTGTTTTTTTCCTCTTGACATCTTGATTATCTTGATGTACACTATAATCAAATCGACCACTATAACGGAGGATGCAAGATGGACACGAAAGAACTCTACAAGATGGCAATGGATCACACTGATGTTGATGTTGATGTGACGATCAACCTCAAGTCGCTGGCCCAACTCGTGTGGTACGCTGAGGGACTGGGAGTCAAGCAGATCTGCGACCGGCATAGCGCTATCATTGCCGATTGCCACAAAAAGGCGGCAGCGCTTAGGTATCACCACATGGCCGCCAAGATCCTCCCGGAGGCCATTATCTACGACGGGCGCTACGGCGATGCTGACGAGTTTGCGGATTGGGGCGTGCGCATGGCCGTATCCGGCAAGGAGGTGGCCCAGTGAAACCATGTGACGCCTGTGGTGCGCCCAAAGGATTGATCGGGATGGGCGGAGCCATCCTGTGCCGGGACTGCGACCCCGTTGTGCGCGCCGAGATGGACTCGCTGCGGGCCGAGGGGAAAACGGTGAACACGCTGCACATCGCAAAAAGGATTTTCCGCGAAACCCATTCGGCGGGAAACTACCTGCTGCGCGACATACCGGACGACCTGTGGAAAAAAGCGCAGCACCGCGCGGTCGACGAAAAGATCTCCCTGCGGGATCTCCTGCTCAAATCGCTCCACGCATACCTCCGCTAACCGCCTCGGCCCCGGCGCTCAAGCCGGGGCCGACTCATCAAACCCCAAAAACACCGAAAACGCATTAGAGGCCCAAATTTCGACGATCTCGGAGGGGTCGGTATGGTGATATGGGTCTTGGTCGCTGGGGTGGAGGGGGAAAGCCCCGGGCAGGGTGGCGTCGGCGTGGGGGCCCTGCCCGGGGCGCTGGCGACGAGGTGGGAGGAGGAACTCTATCGCCAGTGATGGATCCGGCGCGGCGGGTCTGCCTCAACGAAAGCCTCCACCATCGTTGCCCCGCCGGCCGGAAAGCGTGTCAAAACGTCAAAATCATGTCCATCTCCGAAAACGACCGCACCGGCCCGAGCTGCCGGGCGAATGTCCTCGGCAGGCTGTAGGCCGACTGGTAGCACGGATCGGCCCGGCACTCGGGGGCCTGCTCGATCGAGGCCAGGTAGCGCTCCTTATCCGCGCAGTTGTAGCATCGGCGGGTACGTTTGGTTTTGTGGAGCCGATCACAGGTAAGGCAGGGCGATTTCATGGGGCCTCCATCAGTTTCCTGCCGCCGTCGCTGCCGGGGCGGCACCATCCGTTTCCGCAGTACTCCACGCCGGCGAACACCCAGGCGGCGCGGATACAACTCATGCCGGCCTCGATGCAGATGTCCCGCAGCTCCCGGTTCATGGCCGTGAATTGATCCGTCCCGATGTATCCGTCGCGCATGAGCTGGGCCAGCGCGTCGTGCACCAGGCTGCCCCGCATGAAATTCGGCGTGTCAACCGTCGGGCCGCTCGGGCCGTCCCAGGCGTAGCCATGCTTGATCCAGAGCAGGCCGTCGACGGTCAGCTCGATGAACTCGGTGACGATGTCGAACTCGGGCCGGACGTGCGCGAGCTGCGCCCGGTGGTCGTTGACAAGCTGGTACTTGTAGCCGCAGCGGTAGCGGATACGGGCGGCCATGGCTTACGCCTCCTTGACCGGCAGGCAGAGCGAGCAGTAGGCCGCGAGCGCCTCGGCCTCGGTGGCTTTGCCCAGGTGCGTGTTCCAGTATTTTTTATAGTAGGCGGCCTGGTCTCCGGGCGCCTTCGGGATCGGGCCGGGCTTCAACCAGTAGAAGCAGCGGGCGAGCGCCGTGGCATAGGCCAGGTTGTGGATGATGTCCC
>JALOPB010000333.1 GCA_025454115.1 Desulfobacterales bacterium
GCGCGCGTTTGTCATCGGCAAGAAGCACGACATCTCGGCCAGCGCCGCTTTCGGCTCGATCGTGGTCGAACGCATCGTGGATGTGGTCTCGCTGATTGCCCTCATGTCTCTGGTGCTGATCGTGCATCCGTTTCCGGACTGGGTGACGGCCAGCGGAGTCCTCATGCTGGTGGGCGCGCTGCTGCTGTGCGCGATGTTGATCGCCTGCAAGCGCTACGAGACGCAAACCGACGCCGTCATCCGCGCATTGGTCAGACCGCTCCCCGAGCGCATCCGGGAGCGGCTCCAGTCGCTGGCCCTAAATTTCCTGCGTGGCATCGTACCGTTGAAATCCGCCGCCCACTATGCGACCGCGCTGATGCTTTCAATCGCCATCTGGTTCTGCTATGCGGCCGTCAACTATATCTGTCTGGCGGCCTTTAACTTGGTGACCATGTATCAGCTGGCGTGGTATGTCGGACTGGTGGTTCTGGTGTTCACGACCATCAGCGTGGTCATTCCCTCCACGCCCGGCTATGTCGGAACCTTTCACTATCTTTGCCAGGTGGCGCTGGTCATGTTCGGCGTCTCGAACTCGGAGGCGCTGTCGTTTGCTGTCATTGTGCATATCGTTGGCGTGGTGCCGGTCTCGGTTGTCGGACTCATTTGCGCCCACTCCGAAGGGGTCGCCATCTACCGTACGGTCAACCCCGATAACGCACAGTGAGCCGCCGACCCGGAATGTCTGGTTCTCATCCTCCGGATGTTATCATGATGCCGATTTCTTTCAGACGGTTCAAGAAACCTTAACTCAGACACCCCGAGGGAGGGCAGCAGAACATGGTTTCCGGCATATTGGCGGCGCTGGCGGCAATTCTCATCGGTTATGCGATTTCCATTTACAACCGACTGGTAAGGCTTCGGAACACCTCGCAATCCGCATGGTCCGATATCGATGTTCAGGTGAAAAAGCGCTACGACCTTGTACCAAACTTAGTGGAAACCGTGAAAGGCTACGCCGGACACGAGCGCGGCCTGCTTGAACGATTGACGGAAGCCCGCGGGGCCGGAATGAAGGCGTCCGGTCCCGCCCAGACGGCTCAGGCTGAAAACATGTTTCGCGACACGCTGAAAAGCCTCTTTGCGGTGGCCGAAGCCTATCCGGATCTCAAAGCCAATCAGAACTTCATGCAGCTGCAGGCCCAGCTGAAAGATCTTGAGGACGGCATCGAATCGGCCCGCCGGTATTACAACGCGGTGGTGCGCGATTTCAACACCGCCGTCGAGCAGTTTCCGTCCAATCTGATTGCCTCGCGCTTCCAGTTCGGGAAACGAGATTTCTTTGAACTCGAAACACCGCATGCCGAGCGCAAACCGGTTCCGGTGAATTTCTGAGGGAGGAACCGCCTTTATGCTCAAACGCCCCGGGGGTTTTAAGCGGGTCCTCAAAGCGCCTCAAGCGGCGGCGGGAGGGGGGCCTGGTCGCCGCTGCGGGCGCGAATGGTTGGCGGGCTTGCGCTTCAGCGATTTTTCTGGTGAGATAGCACCCGCATCGCAATTCGAGAGGCGGCAAGATCGTATCGCTTTGACGCCACCGAGATCAAGGAGGATCCGTCTATGACAGAACGTGTTTTGGTTGTTTTATCCTGCGGCACCAACAACCCGAATCGCGCCACTCGGGCATTGTTTTTCGCCATGGTCGCCAAGAAGAAAGGCAGGGACGTGTCTGTCTTTCTGCTGGATGAAGCGGTCTACCTCGCCCAACGAGGAATCATTGACCATTTACAGGCGGCCACCGGGGACTCGGCTGATGACCACCTTCACTTCCTTCAGGAATACAACGTTCCGCTGCTGGTGTGCACGCCCTGCGCCGTTACACGCCAGATCACCGAAGCCGACCTCATTAAAGGCGCACGCATGGCCAAGGGCGATGAGCTGATCGACCTGGCCACCGGCAGCGTGGTCTTAAGTTTCTAGTCAAGAGCCGTCCGCGCGGCACCCGGAAAAGTCCTACCGCATGCCGCCGTCCAGGTCCGTCCATCCGCCATCGCCTAAACGGCGCCAGTCTGAAGGGCATTCGACCCTGTCGGCTGCATACAGGGGTTCGCCGCGAGGCTTCATGCATGCCGTCCGCGAGCATTTTCTCACCGACATCTGGCCTCCGCAGGTCGCCGAGGCGCACGCTTGGAAGGCTGCCGGCCTGCGGGTTCAGCGCGTTTTGACGGAGGCAGTGACTGAATTCTTCAGTGACCCGTGCATGCTGCGCCGAGCCGCCGCCGAATTCCCGGCCAATCTACTACTGAAGGATCTTTGAAATGAAAACCGTTCTGAAGCAGGTACGGCGATGAGGAAGACATCCTGGAAGCCGGGCAACATGCTGTCGCCGGTTCCCGTGGTGCTGGTAAGCTGCGGCGGGACCAAGGGCTGGAAACCGAATCTCATCACCATTGCCTGGGCCGGCAGCGTCTGCACGGACCCGCCCATGTTGTCGATCGCCGTGCGACCCGACCGTTATTCGCATGCCATTATCAAAACCACGGGTGAATTTGTCGTGAATGTTCCGTCCATGGAGCAGGCCAAGGCGACGGACTGGTGCGGGGTGGTTTCGGGGCGCGATGTGGATAAGTTCGCCGGAACCGGCCTGACGCCAGCGCCCGCCCGGAAAGTCGCCTGCCCGATGGTCATGGAATGCCCGCTCAACATCGAATGCCGCGTCCGCAAACGTCTGGAGCTGGGATCCCACACCCTGTTCCTGGCCGAAGTGGTGGCGGTTCAGGTCAACTCGCGGCTGGTGGACGAGCGCGGCCGCCTCAATCTTCAGAAAGCCGGTCTGATGGCTTTCGCACACGGGCATTATTTCGCTCTGGGGCGCCACCTCGGACATTTCGGGTTTTCCGTGCGCAAACGCAGCAAGAAGCGCGGCCGCACCTGATGCCTGCCATCACCGGACGGCTGTCGACTCATGCCGACCCGTCTTCGACGATCACGTTTTTTAACTCGTCCGCATTGCCGGAACGCGCCGGGAAATTTTGCTCCAGCACGCCGGCCACCTCGGTAACCGCCCGGCAGATGCCTTCCGCCGCCCGCCCGGCGCGAATCGCCTGCACGATCCCGGCCGATACCTCCTGCCAGTACGCTGCGGGGATCCGGCTAGTGATGCCGCGATCGCCGATCACCCATACCTTGCGTTCGAAGACGGAAACATAGAAGAGAATCCCGGTCTCCCCGGCCGTGCGGTGCAGGCCTTTGCGATAAAACTGAACGTAGGCTGCTTCCCGAACTTCTTCTTCCATTTCTCGGGCACGGATGAAACAGCGTTTCAGTATGGGAATGCGCTGGACCATCTCGTGGAAGCCGATCGACAGAGGAATCAGCACGGCCAGGAAAACCCATAGGTTGGAAGGGCCGACCCAAAAAAACCCTCCGACCGGCGCAGTCAGCGCCACGGCCGCGGGCAGCGCTAAAGACATCGCGCCCAAGAGTCCGGCCATGGGGTAATGATAGCTGGCACGGGTCACCATCACGACGATTTCCCCTCGGGTGCTGGATTCCGCAGCACGCACGCAGCGTTCGATTTGTTGTTGATCCAATTCGGAGATGAAGCGACGTACTGAATTTTTCATGAAAGCCCCATCTGCTTCCCTACCAGCTGCCCGAAGAACCACCCCCACCGAAACTCCCACCGCCACCGGAAAACCCGCCGCCGCCTGTGGAAAACCCCCCGCCACCGGAAGGAAATCCCCCTCCCGGAAAACCATCGCTTCCTCCACGAGGCCATGGGCGGTAAGCGCCCGGACCGCCAGCGGAAACCAGACCGGCAAACACCGCAATGATGAATCCGGCGA
>JALOPB010000334.1 GCA_025454115.1 Desulfobacterales bacterium
GTAGTCATCCCGTACCTGCCGCCAGTGATCATAGCCCGATAGCGATCGCCAGGCCTGACGCAGCGCGCCGGCAGCCATCAACTGGGTCTGGATGCGGGATGCGAAGTCGGGGGCGAGGGCAAGTTCCGGCAGAATCCGGTTCACGAACACCTGCTCGGCTTCAGACAGAGCCTCGATCCGATGCTCAACCTCTCCCGGTGCGACTTCGACCGCTTCAGCGATCTCGGCCAGGCGAACGAGCCGGTTGCCGGTGAACGCATTGAGCGGCCGGTTGATCAGAACGCCCAGGTTCTTCTGCCGAGCCAATTCCAGCACGGTGAACCCCGATGGCTGATTGCGGTTCAGCACGGCGCCGCTTTCAAACAGGTTCATGGGCAGCTGAACGACACCGAAGTGATGTTTCCTCGAAATCGATTCCGCAATTTCCAACACCCGCTCGAGGCAGGTGAATTGAGGATCGGAGGCGGCGGCTGGAAACGTATTGGAGCTGATTCCATACCAGTGGATCCGGCCGCCTTCCGCCTCCGCTTCGAGATGGCGGAAGGCGGTTTCGATGCGCCGGTAGTATTCGGCCTGCGCATCGCCGCTCGAAGCACCATTTTTCAGCGCCCAGCCCAGATAGTATTCGGGATTGTGCAGCAGAAAGACATCCAGCGTCTCCAAGTGCAGGCGCTCGATGGTCCGGGTCAGCTGATCCTGCAGAAACGCCGGATGAATGCAGTGCTCCATCCCCTCTCCATAAGGCACCAAGTCCGGGAACGGCTCGCCCCGCTGCTTGCGCTCCTGGCTCAACGCATAATTCTGCCCCTGGAGGTAGCCTGCCTTGGAGACCACCACCACGGCTCTGCGCTGCAGCTCTCCGGCTTCGACCAGATGTGCGAGCACTCGGCCGACCAGTTCTTCGGAGCCGCCGTCGGCATAGTTGGCGCTCGCCGAAGCCAGTGCATGCTGCAGTGCCCGGGCATGTTCGCCGACCCCGGTGGTTATGCGGTAGCCGCCGAACCCGGCACGGCTGACCATCAGTTGCGTGGGGCCGAGCGGCGCGTACGCCGAAACCTCCGAACGGTCGAGCCATGTTCGCGTTGCCTGTTCGCTGGCATATCCCTGAATCATGTCGTGTATTCCACAATGCTTAACCAGCCGTCCGCTATCGGCTGCTGAGTTACAAGCGATTTTGCAGAAGCTCCCAGTAGGGAATGAAATGAACGCGGGTACGGCTTAATAGAGTATCCGTTTTCAAACCCAGGTTGACGACGTAGGCGTGCGCGGGTTGGTATTTCTGGCAAAAGCTTATCAGCGATCGCGGTGTTTCGATGACCTTGAGAGGCTTGAACTTGACCTCGACCGGAATGATCTCACGGCCCTTCTCCATAACAAAATCGACCTCCGCCTTGTCCGTCGTTCGCCAGTAATGAAGATGATCGGCTTTTGAGGGCTCGCCGGAGGTCAAAAGCAAATAAACAAAATTCTGAAATAGAAAACCACATTCAGCGGGTGATGCGATGCTTCCGAATATCCCCAGCGCATAGTTTCTCATGCCCAAGTCCCAGAAGTAAGCCGCCGGCGATTGGGAAATTTCTTTTCTCAAATTGCGTGCAAATGGCGTGACCGTGTTCAGCAGAAAAATTCTATGAGCGTACCATGAATATTTTTTAACCGTCGAAAATGAAATGCCCAGCGTCGCGGAGAGTTCATGGTAGTTGACCATATGACCGATCTGCCCAGCGAGGACCTTGATGAGATTTCTGAAAGCGTCTGTTTTCTCGACTTTCAGCAGATAAGCCACATCGCGCTCGATCACGCTGCGGAAGACTTCGTCGATCACCTTGGTTTTTTCCAGCTGTTCAAGCTCGAGAACGACTCGAGGATAGCCTCCAAAATTCAGGTATTCCATGAGCAGGTGATGGGTTCGCTCTCTCTCCACTTCGAAGAAAGACAGAAGGTTGTCTTCGTACCTGTAATTTGTCTTGTGGTTGATGAATTCTTCAAAGGTCAAGGTCGTGAGCTCAAACAGCCGCTTGCGGCCGACGAGGGATTCGTGGATTTTTTCCTTCAGCTCCAGGCTGCCGGAACCCGAAACAACGAATTTATAGGGCAGTTTTAAATCATAAAGGCCTTTGAGAAACCGTCCGGCGTCTTCCTTGCGCTGAATTTCGTCGATGAAGACGACCCCCCGCCGTTTCCCGAATTCCAATTCAAGTTTACGGATCAACGCCGCCTGGGATTCGAGGTGCGGTCGGTCCCACTCGACATCCATATTCAACAGAACCGTCGGCTCCTTCTTTTGATCGAGTTCCTCTTTCAGTAAAAGCATGAGAGTGGTCTTGCCCGACTGGCGGGGGCCTGTAATGAGCGAGATTTCCCTGCTGGAGAGGTGCGAAACCAGGTCGCTATAGAGTGAACGCTTAATCACGGTTTTATTTTAACCCGATAAATATTAAAGTCAACATTTTAAATTATTAAATCCGTCTTCTTGCGATGCCGCCAGCTCATAATGCACCGTATGTTTGCTCGAATAGAGAAAGCAAAAAGACCCCTTCGCCTGAAATGGGGAAGGGGTCTCGAAACCGATTTCTGGCCGTAACCTTTAAGCAGCCACGGCCACCCGCACGCCGACCCGGCGTTTTTGTAGGTAATAGATCATGGCAAAGCCGGCCAACCCGATGATGTCGCTGTAAATGCCGGGTTTAACCAGGCAAAAAGCGACGGCCAACAGGAGGATCCGCTCGAACCAGGTGTCGTCGTCGATGAGGAAGCCCTGCATGCCGGCTGCCAGGGCATACATGCCGATGGAGGAGGTGATGAAAATCCAGCTCGCCTCGAGCACGCCCATGATCCCGGGATCCAGGCCGATCAGGAGCATCTGCGGCGCGGTGATGAACATATAGGGCAGCAGGAAGGTGCGCATGTCCAGCTTGAAGGACTCAAGCCCGGTCTTGAAGGGGTCGGCATCGGCGATGCCGGCCGCCGCATAGGCCGCCAGGCACACCGGCGGGGTGCCGTCGGCTAGGATGCCGAAGTAGAATACAAAAAGATGGGCTGCGATCAACGGCGTATCCGGCTTCATGGCGATCAGGGCCGGGGCCATGATGGTGGCCATGATGACATAGTTGGGAGTGGTGGGCACGCCCATGCCCAGGATCAGGCAGGCCACCATGGTGAGCACCATGGCGAGATAGACGTTGCCGAAGGACATCTCGACCAGAATGTTGGTCATGTTGAGGCCGGCGCCCGTCAGGCTCACCATTCCCACCACCATACCGGCACAGGCGCAGGTGACTCCGATGGCCGCCATGGACCGGCCTGCGTTGAACATGGCGTCGATCAGCTTGCGGATGCTGTCCTGAAAGGCCGCTGCGGACCGTTGTGCCTCGGCCGGCTTCCCTTCGGATGACTGCAACCGGATGAATCCGGCACTGATCAGCAATCCGCGGATCAGGAAAATGGTGCTGGCCACGGCGATGGCCATAGCGGCGGAGGTCAGCGGAGTCAGGCGCTGAATGACCAGCGCATACAGCAGGACAAGAATCGGCACCAGAAAATGCAACCCGCTGGCCAGCGTGGGCAGGAACCGGGGAAGCTGGGCCCGGGGCACGCCCTTGAACCCGTACTTGGTCGCCAGCAGGTGCACGGCGCCCAGAAGCGCCAGCTGGTCGATCACCGCAGGCAGCGCCGCGGCAATGCATACATCGAGATAGGGGATGCCCAAAAATTCGGCCATGACGAAGGCCGCCGCGCCCATGACGGGCGGCATGATCTGGCCGTTGCCGCCAGCCGCCGTGTCGATCCCGCCGGCCAGCTCCGGTTTGAACCCGACCTTTTTCATCAGGGGGATGGTGAGGGTGCCGATGGTGGCGGTGTTGGCCACCCCGCTGCCGGAGATCGTGCCCATGAAGGCGCTCGCCACGACCGAGACCTTGGCCGGCCCGCCGCGGGTGTGGCCGACCAGCGACATGGCGAGCTTCATCAGGAATTCCCCGGCTCCGGTTCTTTCAAATATCGCTCCGAAGAGAACGAAGGCATACACGAAGGTCGAGGAGACCCACAGCGGAATCCCGAAAATGCCTTCGCTGGTCAGGTAGAGGTGGTCGACGATGCGGCGGAACGAGTACCCGCGATGGGCGAGAACCCCCGGAAAATAAGGGCCGAACAGACCGTAAATCACGAAAAGGCCGGTGATGATCACCAGAGGCCAGCCCACGGCCCGCCGCGAGGCCTCCAGGATTAAGAGAATGGCCGTGACTCCCATGGCCAAGTCCAGGCTGGTCGGATCGCCGATCCGCTTGACCAGGTCCTCGTAAAAAACAGTTACATAGATGACGGCCGCCCCCGCCGCCACCGCCAGGACGAAGTCCGTGACATGGATGCTCTTGCGCTTCGATTTCTTAGAAAAGGGATAGAAAAGAAAACACAGGGTGATGGCAAAGGTCAGGTGGATGGAGCGTTGCAGGGTGGAGGTCAGCACGCCGAAAAAAGCCGTATAGAGCTGGAAACAGGAAAAGGCGATGGCCAGCAGAAACGTGATCCAGTAAGGGATTCCGGAAAGGCGCCGCTCACCGAATTCCTGCTTCTCGATCATTTCTTCGGCTTTTTTCACCAGGGCTTCGTCGCGAACGATCTTCTCTTCCATAAATCGATCAGGTTCGTTAGATCCAGTGTTTTGGCTCCCACACGCAAAGACGGCCGGTTGATCGGTGAAATGTAAAAACTGAACTCCGGCAGTTTCTGGTCTCCGGGCGCCACCATCCATTTCCCGTCTTCGCTCTTGCCCGTCACCTGGGACGGCAGTCCCGCTGCGTAGGACGGAAACCGGGTTTCCACCACCCGCAGCGCGCCGTCGGCCTCCACGGCGAAGACTCCCTCGATGGGTATTTTTTCGATGGAGTGGATGTAGGCAAACGTGAAGATATCCCCCGCAGTCGTTTTCTCGCGGAGAATAACGCGGTCCGCCTGCCGGCTGCGAACCTCGATTATCTGTACGGGATAGAACAGTCCGGCCAGAACGGCCCCCGCCAGGGTCCAACCGATGATGGTTTTTCGTTTCGGCATGACACAACTGCCCCGCCGGTTATGGCCGGCGGGGCAGAATCAAGTTTGCGGCAAAACGCATGCGAGCTACTTCTTGATGCCTTTTTCCTTGTAGAACTTCTCGGCGCCCGGGTGCAGCGGGATCGACATGCCGGTCAGCGCGCTTTCCAGGGTCAGCTCCTTGCCCTTGGCGTGCGCCCGCTCGATGTCGTGCGCCCGCTCGATGTCTTTCAGATTATCAAAGATGGCCTTGGTGATCTGGTAGGCCATGGCCTCTTCCATCTCGGCCCGGGCCGCCAGGATGGCCATCACCGCCACGGTGGGGATATCGGCATCGACGCCTTTGTAGGCCCCCTTGGGAACAACAGCCTTGGTGAAGAAGGGGTACTTCTTCATCAAGGCGTCGCGCTGGCCGCCGTCGACCGGTACGATCACACAGTCCACGGTCATGGCGGTGTCGACCAGGCCGGCCGCGCCCACGCCGACGGAGTAGAACGCCGCGTCGATGCGGCCGTCCTTGAGATAGTCCGATCTGCATGGCGTTCTGCTCGGTGCCGCTGCCCAGCGGACCGACGCAGACCCGCTTGCCCTTGAGGTCCGCCACCGTAGCGATCTTGGCGTCCTTGCGGGCTTGGATCTGGCAGTGCTCCTGGTAGAGAGAGGTGATGCCCCGGATGTTCGCCACGGGCTTTTCGAACATGGGCTTGACGCCCTGCAGGGCATAGAACGAAATGTCGTTTTGCAGGATGGCCATGTCGGCATCGCCGGTGGCGATCAGCTTGGCATTGGCGACCGAGGCGCCCGAGGACTCCACGGTGATCTTGATGTCGGGCAGGTTCTTGTGGGCGATGTTGGAGATCGCGCCCGCCAGCGGGTAGTAAACCCCCACGACCCAGCCGGAG
>JALOPB010000335.1 GCA_025454115.1 Desulfobacterales bacterium
CGTCCGCCATCCGAATTCAAAAGTATCGGAAGGCGATCCGATGGTGGACTGGTTAGAAAGCAGTTGGGGGAGCGAGTTGATTTGATTCCGCCTTCCACCTTCCGCCTTCCGAATTCATAGATGGGGGGTCTTGTGCCTAAAGGGTTCTACCGTCTGGGTTGCGACATCGGGGGTACCTTTACGGACTTCGTGCTGGTCAACGACCGGGCCGGGCGGTTCTACGTCTACAAGTGCCTGACCACGCCGGCCGATCCCTCCGATGCGGTGGAACAGGGCATCCGCGCGCTGCTCGACCAGATCCCCGGCCGGAAGCCGGACATCGACGAGATCATCCACGGCACCACGCTGGTGATCAATGCCATCATCGAGGGCCTGATCACGACGCGCGGGTTCCGGGACGTGCTCGAGCTCGGCCGCGAGCTGCGTTACGACGCCTACGATATTTTCGCCGAATACCCGCGGCCGCTGGTGCCGCGCCGGCTGCGCCTGGAGGTTGACGAGCGCATCGCGAGCGACGGCCGGGTCCTCCGCCGGCTCGACCCGCAGGCGGTCCGGGGGGTGCTGGCGGAGCTGCGCCGCGGCGGGGTCGAGTCGCTGGCGGTCTGCCTGATCAACTCCTACCGCAACCCCGATCATGAGAAAGATATCAAGGCCCTGGTGGAACGGGAGTGGCCCGAGGTGTTTCTGTCCACCTCGGTGGAGGTCCTGCCCCAGATCCGCGAATACGAGCGCACCTGCACCACCGCCACCAACGCCTACGTCAAGCCGATCACCGCGCGCTACCTGAAGAAGCTCGCCGGCCGGTTGGAATCCCTCGGTTTCGGTGGCAAGCTTTACATCATGTTGTCGAGCGGCGGGATCACGTCGGTGGAAACCGCCCGGGAATTTCCGGTCCGGATCATCGAGTCGGGGCCCACGGCGGCCGTCATCGCCTCCCAGCACTACGGCCGGATGTTCAAGATACCGGACATCTTCTGCTTCGACATGGGGGGGACCACCGCCAAATCCTGCCTGATCCAGAACGGCCAGGCCGGCCTGGTCTCGACCTTCGAGGTCGGCCGGGTGCAGCGCTTCAAGAAGGGCAGCGGCCTGCCGATCCAGGTGCCGGTGGTGGACCTGATGGAGATCGGCGCCGGCGGCGGCAGCATCGCCCGGATGAGCAAAATGGGATTGCTGCAGGTCGGCCCGGAGAGCGCAGGCGCCGACCCCGGCCCGGCCTGCTACGCCCGCGGCGGGCGTGAACCCACGGTGACCGACGCCGATCTGGTGCTGGGCTACCTGGACCCCGATTTTTTCCTGGGCGGCACCATGCCTCTGGATAAGGCCGCTGCGGAGGCCGCCATTGCCGAAAACGTCGCCGGCCCCCTGGGCACGTCGCTGCTCGAAGCCGCCTTCGGCATCCACGATCTGATCAATGAAACCATGGCAGCGGCCGCCAAGACCCATATCGCCGAAAAGGGCGGCAATCCCAAGATCGTCACGATCGCGGCCTTCGGTGGAGCCGGGCCGGTGCACGCCTACGGGCTGGCCAAGAAGATCGGAGCGCCGCGGATCATCGTGCCGCCGCTGGCCGGAGTGGGCTCGGCCATGGGGTTCTTCACGGCGCCGGTGGCCTTCGACCTCTCGCGCAGTCAGCGCACCGCACTCGACGACGCCGACTTCAGCCAGATCGAGGCGCTGTTCCAGGAGCTCGAAGCCGAAGGGGCGGCCATCCTGCAGCGGTCCGGCCGGCAGCGGCGCGTGAGCTTCGAGCGCACCCTCATGATGCGTTTCGTGGGACAGGGCGCCGAGACGGATCTGGCGATCGAGCGCAAACCGTTTCAGACATGGAGCAAGGCCCTGGTCCGCCGGCGCTTCGACGCGGTTTATCAGAAGCTTTACGGCCGGACCTACCCCGAGAACCCGGTCGAGTTCGTGACCTTCAAGGTGCGCGCGAGCCTGCCGGAGCGGCCTTTCCGCTTGCCGCCGCTCGATCGGCGCCGGGGCCGAATGGCCGAATGCATCAAGGGCCGGCGGCCGGCCTTTTCCGTGCTCAAAAAGAAATTCGTGCCTTTTACGGTGTACGATCGAGCGCTGCTTTACCCGGGTGCCCGGTTGGCCGGACCGGCCATCGTCGAAGAAAACGAATCCACCATCATCATCGGCGAAGATGCCCGGGCGCGGGTGGATGAATACGGGTTCGTGTGGATCGAGATAAAATGAAGGCTGAAGACTGAAGGCTGAAGGAGGAAGTGGGAAGGAGGAAGTGGGAAGGGGGAAGGTGGAAGGGGGAAGGTGGAAGGGGGAGGTCAGAGGGGGGAAGGTGGAAGGGGGAAGGTGGAGTATAAAATGGGATGCGGTTAGGCCGTAGTTTTTTTCCACCTTCCGCATTCCGACTTCCGCCTTCACGAGAGGGTTATATGCCGATTAAGAACAATAAACATAGAGGCCGTGCTGGTAGGAAGGCTTTGTCAAAACGGAGCTTCGATCCCATCACGCTGGAGATCCTATGGCGGCGGCTGGTGTCCATCGTGGACGAGGCCGATGCATCGGTTGCGCGGACCGCCTTCTCGAGCCTGCTGCGCGATGCCCACGACTACACCTGCATGTTCACCGACAGCCGCGGCCAGGAACTCGTGCAGGGGACCTTCTGCACGCCGGGCCAGGCCGGCGCCATGGCTCTGGGCGTGAAGAAAGTCGTCGGCTCCATGCCGATCAGCGACTACCGGCCCGGGGATGTCTTCATCGTGAACGATCCCTGGCTGCTGGCCGGGCATTTGAACGATGTCTGCGTCTTGAGTCCCATTTTTTTCAAAGACCGACTGGTGGCCTTCACCGCCTGCGTCTTTCACCATGCGGACATCGGTGGGCGGGTGGCCTCGGACAACCGCGAGGTCCACGAGGAAGGTCTCTTCATCCCGCTCACCCGGCTCTACCGGGCCGGCCAGCTCAACGAGGACCTGCTGCGCATGATCCGCTGGAACGTGCGCACGCCGGAGGAAGTGACCGGCGACATCCGCTCGCAGGTCGCGGCCAACCATGTCTGTGCCCAAAAAATCGTCGAGATGATGAGGGACGAAGGGCTCGATACGCTCGACGATCTGGCCGACGAGATCATCACCCGCACCGAGCGCAGCATGCGCGCGGCGATCGCGCGGATTCCCGACGGGGTCTATCCGTACGAGGGAGTGATCGAGGGCGCCGGGAAACGCCGGGACGTCGCGATCCGCCTGACCGTAACCGTCAAGGGCAGCGATCTGAATGTGGATTTCAGCGGCACGTCGCCCCAGGTGGACTGGGGCGGGAACGTGGTCTACAACTTCACCTATGCCTACGTATTCATGGCCGTCAAAAGCGCCTTCGATCCGGATGTGCCCATCAACGAGGGCGCCATCCGGCCGGTCAAAATGACCGCTCCGGAGGGCTGCGTCGTCAACTGCCGCTTCCCGGCGGCGGTGGCCGCGCGCATGCAGATCGGCCATTTCATGACCGAGATGGTGTTTAAAGCCCTGGCCGAGGCTGCTCCACATCACATCATCGCCGGCAGCGGCGGGACGCCGGCCCAGACCAATATCTTCTATGGCCGGCGGCATAATTCAAAACCGTTTCACACCATGATCATCCGGGGGGGTGGCCTGGGAGCCAGCAGCCGTCTGGACGGTCACCATTGCGCCATCTTTCCGGCCAACGGGGCCAACACGCCGGTCGAGATTCTCGAGAGCGACACCCCGCTGATCGTGACCGAGCGCGGACTGGTAGCCGATTCCGGCGGACCCGGGCGGATGCGCGGCGGCCTGGGCCGCAAAATGACGATCGAGATCCCGGACGGCGAGTTCGGTCCCCAGCCGCCGGTCACGGTGGCCGTTCAGGCCGGACGCTTCCGGTATCCCCCGGAGGGCCTGTTCGGCGGCCGTGCAGGTTCCAGGGCCAAATTCGAGCGCAACGGCCAGCCCGCCGACCCGAGCGGACTCACATACTGCCAGTGCGGCGATGTGATCGAATTCCACAGCGCCGGCGGAGGCGGCTACGGCGAGCCGTTCGAGCGCGACCCGGAGGCGGTGGAATCCGATGCGGCCAACGGCTACGTCAGCATCGAGGATTATGGGGTGGTGATCAATGGGGGCACGCTCAAGGTGGACATTGATGCGACTGACGTTTTGCGGGAAGAATTCGGAAGGCGGAATTCGGAAGGCGGAAAGAGGAACTGAATCAAGGGGGCCGGCATATGGTCAAGACCTTCATGCCATCTTTTAAATGCAGCGCTGAACTTTATAACCACCAGCTGAAGGGCCTGCAGTGGACGCTGGCGCACGCGTATGCGGGCTCGGCGTTTTATCGAAGACGGCTGGATCAGGCCGGGGTCCGGCCGCAGGATGTGCGCTCGCTCGAGGACATCCGCCGGCTGCCCTTCACTGCCGCCGACGATCTGCGCGAGGGCTACCCGTTTCCGCTGCTGGCGGTGCCCGAGGACCGGGTGGTGCGCA
>JALOPB010000056.1 GCA_025454115.1 Desulfobacterales bacterium
TTCAAGATCAAGGATAAGACGGCCTCCATCCCCAGCGATGCCGTCACCACCGTTATGGGGATCAATGGCAACGACTATGATCCACGGAAGCATCGGATAATCTCATGCGCTTCCTGCACCACCACCTGCCTGGCACATATGATGAGGCCGTTGATCGACTCGTTCGGGGCCAAGCGGATCATGTCGGCATCGATGGCCACCGTGCATGCGGCTACGAGTTCCCAGGAGGTGCTCGATCGCCTGCCGGAGGCCGGCAAGAGCGACTTGAGGAAGAGCCGCAGCATCATGAACAACATCATCCTGACGTCTACGGGTGCGGCCAACGCTCTGCGTCTGGTAATTCCGGAAATGAAGGATATTCCGTTCATCGCCGAATCGGTGCGTATTCCGACCAGCACGGGATCGCTGATCATTCTGGTGATCAACCTGCAGGAAGAAACCGCTGCGGGTCGAATCGACCGGACGACGATCAACGCCATCTATCGTCAGGCTTCGGCCGACAGCCCGAACGGCTACCTGCTGTATTCCGAGCAGCAGAATGTTTCGACGGATATCATCGGAATGCCGCGTGCGGCGGCCATTATCGAAAGCACAGAAACCCACACCCGGACGGCCGAGGCCTGTGTCGATCTGGCCAAGGTACCGGGGATGGACCCCGGCCTGCTCGCGTCCCTGAAAAGCGTGGTGGTTCGTATTCCAGTAACCCAGGCGGTCATTTACGGCTGGTATGACAACGAGAAAGGCAGCTACGTTCGCATGCTGGGGGACCGAACCGTATCGATCGCCGAGGCGTTATGACTGCCCGTCGGCGAACCCGCTTTTAGGCACTGAAACCATAGTGGTAAATGTCATAAGAGGTCTCGCCGCCCAATAGCTGGTCAATCTTGGACTGAATCTCTTTCCGCTGCTGGCTGGCGAGCCAGTTCTTCCAGTCCTGAGCCGATTGCCAGGCGCTGATTACGATGAACTCCTCCGGCGTATCGAGGCTGCGCAGCGTTTCTCCTGAGATGTAGCCCTCCTGAGCGGTGGCGAGGATCCGCAGCTGGCGGAAGAGGGTAATCGTTTCCCGGGCCTTCTCCAACGGCACCCGTCGTTTGATCAGAACTTTAATGGCCATGTTATCCTCCTGATGACGTTAAAGGTAGCCCAAACAGTTATCCGGGTCAAGGATAAATCCGGAACCATCAGAGGGGCTGCATCGCGTCCGCTTCCGACGCCGCGCGGTGCAGGCTGATTTCCAGGGCTACGAATTCCTCGGGAGAGAGGGTCTCCGCCCGCCGCAACGGGTCGATGCCCGCTTGGCTCAGCGCACGCACGATCGCCGGGGGCTGAAGCGAAAGCCCGGCACCCGAAAGCGCATTTTTCAAGGTCTTTCGGCGTTGGCCGAAGGCGGCGGCAATCAGACGAAACAACCGGTCTTCGTTATGCGCCGGATAGTTGCGCGGCGGACGGAAGCCGATTTCCAGCACCTCGGAATCCACCTTGGGCACCGGAAAAAAATGTGCGGCCGTCACCACCGCTAATCGACGAACAACGGCGCAGTATCGCAGCATGGCGGTGATGCGCCCGTAGTCCCTGCCTCCGGGAGCGGCCCGCAACCGGACGGCTAGCTCTTTTTGGAACATGAGCACCGCGCGCGGAATTTGCCGGCGCGCCGTGATGAGCCGAATGATGATCTGGGAGGAGATGTTATAAGGCAGATTGCCGAAGACCGTGACCGGCTGGCCGGCTTCGAGGGCCAGACTGGCTAAGTCGACGTTCAGCACGTCGGCTTCAATGATCCGAACATTGGTCGCCCCGGCCCCGATCAGCTCGTCGCTCAGGATGCGCGCCAGGGAACGATCTTTTTCGATAGCAACGACGGCTCGAGCCGCTCGCGAAAGGGGGATCGTCAAAGCGCCGAGTCCGGGCCCGATTTCAACGACAATGTCCTCCGGTTGAACACCGGCGCGATCGATGATCACTCGGGCGGTTGCCGGATCGGCGAGGAAGTTCTGCCCCAACTGCTTCTGCGGACGCAAGTCATAGAGTTTGCAGAGCAGTTGAGGCGATCTCAATATAGACTCCTGAAGCCCGGGCCAGCGAACGAATGCCGGCTGGACACAAAAAATGGATGCATGTCTTAACGAGTGGGCTCTGTCGGTGCTCAAGACGTAACAGGAAAGAGAGGTAAAATCAATTTCTTCCGCTGTCCGAATCCCTGATAAGTCGGGCCGCGCGGCTTGACTTTCTTACTATTATCCATTACTTTGCCACGAATTGATGACGCCGCGGTTTACTTCATCCCATCCAACAGGAGGACCATCATGCCTAGAAAAAAAGGCAAATCCATCAGCTTCGATGCGATGGTGAAATTCTTCATGCACAATTATGAAATTCCAACCAAGCGCGATGTGGAAAAACTGATGGCGCGAATGGATCGACTGGAAAGTCTGCTCACCGCCGCTCCGGCCGCTGTTCGCTCCAGGAGCGCCCGTCGACGCACCACCGTTCCAGCCGCCGACGCTGTTTTGGATGTGATCAAGCGTTCCAAGCAGGGCCTCAAATTCGTGGACATCCAGGCCAAGACTGGTTTTGTTGATAAGAAAATCCGCAATATCATCTTCCGCCTGCATAAGCTCGGCAAAATCAAGCGGCACAGCCGTGGCGTCTACCTGGCGATCTGAAGCGATTGCGATCCTCTGGCTTTTCGAGTCAGGCTTCATTGAGTTCGAGCCGCAACCGATTGTGGAAACGTTGCTGCGTCGCTTCATGCATCGGCACCTTCTCCTTTTTTCGCCTATCTCCTGAGGATTGTCATGAATCCGCATTACAAGACCTTGGCTCGCGACCTGACGGTCGGCGACGGCGTCCATGGCTACCAGGTGGTCCGAGTGGAACCCCTGCCGGAAATTCACGCCCGTTTCTATGAGCTGGTGCATCCGCCGACGGGCACGCGGCATTTGCACATCAGCCGTCCCGACCGCGAGAACACCTTCGGCGTGATATTCAAGACCGTACCGAGGGACTCGACCGGCGTGGCGCATATTCTCGAGCACGTCGTTTTGTGCGGATCGGAACGCTTCCCGGTGCGGGATCCGTTTTTTTCGATGCTCAAGCGCAGTCTGAGCACGTTTATGAATGCATTTACCGCCTCGGACTGGACCATGTATCCGTTTGCCTCGCAGAACCGGAAGGATTTCTACAATCTGCTGGATGTGTACCTGGATGCCGCGTTTTTTCCGAGACTGGACGAACTCAGCTTCAAACAGGAGGGCCACCGACTGGAAATCGGATCGGATGATGCAGCGAACGAGCGCCTGGAGTGCAAGGGTGTCGTCTATAACGAGATGAAAGGGGCGATGTCGTCCCCCGATCAGATCATGGCGCGATCGATTCTAAAAGCACTTTATCCGGACACCACCTATGCCCATAACTCCGGCGGCGATCCCGCCGACATTCCGTGCTTGACCTATGCGCAACTCAAGGAATTCCACCGCCGGCATTATCATCCCAGCAACGCCTATTTTTTTACTTACGGCGATCTGCCGCTCGCCGAGCACCTGGCATTCATCGAAAAGACCGTATTGCAGCGGTTTGAGGCCATTGACCCCGACACCGACGTCATGCCCCAGCCGCGGTGGGACGGCCCGCGCACCGCGGCCTTCTTCTACCCGTTCGGCCGCGGGGACGATCCGACGAAAAAGCATCAGGCCGGCGTGTCCTGGCTGACCAGCGATATCCGCGATACGCAGGAAGTGCTCTGCTTGTCTCTGCTCGAGCAGATTCTGATCGGAAATGCCGGCTCTCCGCTGCGCAAAGCGCTGATCGACTCCGGGTTGGGCTCGGCGTTATGCGACGGCAGCGGTTTTGACGCTGAGAACCGCGATACGCATTTCACCGTCGGTCTGAAGGACGTGGAGCGGGCGGCTGCCGAAGACGTCGAGCGCATCGTCTTCGATGTGCTGCGAGGGTTGGCCGAAAACGGGATCGCCCCGGAGCTGATCGAGTCCGCGATCCATCAACTGGAATTCCACCGCCGTGAGATCACCAACACCCCTTACCCTTATGGCATCCGGCTGCTCCTGGCTGTCAGCAGCACATGGATTCACGGGGGGGATCCACTGCGTGTGTTGAAATTCGACGCGGACCTGGCCGAAATTCGGCGCCGCATGGCTGAGGGCCGTTTCTTCGAGCAGCAGTTGGCCCGCACCTTTCTGGACAACCTCCATCGTCTGCGACTGACTCTTTCGCCCGATCCGGATATGGCCGAACGTGAGGCCCGGCGCGAGCGGGAAAAGCTGGAGCACGTCCGTCGGGGGTTGAGCGCGGATGCGGTCGAGCGATTGCGGCGGGATGCCGACGCGCTGCGACGTCGGCAGGAGGCCGACGAGCCTATCGACTGCCTGCCGACCCTTGAACGCGAGGACATTCCGCCGGATGTTGAGAAGATTGCGCTGACTGCCGCCGACCCGCACCGCCCAGTCGGCTATTATGAACAGGCCACTTCGGGGATCGTTTACGTCGCCGCTGCCGTCGATTGCGGCGGGCTTCCCGAGCCCCTGATCGGCCGAGTGCCGTTTTTCTGCCACGCTTTTTCGCGCATGGGCACCGCCCGCCGCAATTTCAGCGAAATGGCGCGGCGCATCGATGCTTTCACCGGCGGGGTGGGACTGTCGGCGAATCCCCGCACCGGGTTCGGCGACAACGGGCGCTGCCAGCCGCTGGTGGCGCTCACGTCCAAGAGCCTTGTTCGCAATCTCGACCCCATGTTTGACATCCTGGCGGAGCTGCTGGGCGAATCCGTTTTTTCGGATACCGGCCGGTTGAAAACCCTGCTGCTCGAGTATCGGGCCGGGCTGGAGGCGATGGTCGTCCATAACGGTCATCGCTTGGCCATGTCGCTGGCGGCCCGCCGATTTTCACGGTCGCGTGCCTTGAGTGAGGACTGGAGCGGCATTCATCAGCTGCAGAGCGTCAAACGGCTGCTGGACGGCCTGACCCATGACCGCCTGGACGCTCTGGCATCGGAGCTGACGCGAATCGCGGCATCTGCATGGGACAGCGCCCGTTTCCGCATGGCTGTGATCGGCGAGCGGGACGCGGTCGGTCGCGCTGGCGAGCAGGTGGATCGAATTTTAAATGCAATCGCGGACGGAGAGGCCGATCCTAGGGTCCACTCGGAAGAGGGTTTCCCCGGAGACCGCTTGTGGGAAGGATGGAGTACGGAAACAGCGGTTAACTTCGTTGCGGCAGCCTTTCCGACGGTGCGCCTGGAGCATGCGGATTCCGCCGTATTGGCCGTCATGGCCAAGCTGATGCGGTCACTTTACTCTTCAGCCTGGCGTCCTACCGCGATCCTCGCATCGCCGCCACTCTGGATGTGTTTGATGGGGCGTTCGGGTTTCTGCGCAGCGGAGCGTACAGCGAAACCGACATCAAGGAGGCGATTCTCCAGGTTTGCTCGGAATTCGACAAGCCGGATCCGCCTGGGCCGGCTGCCCGCAAGGCGTTCTTCCGCAGCATTGTCGGACTATCCGACGAAATCCGTGAGCAGTTTAAGCACCGCCTGATCGGCTTGGGGCGGCATGAGGTGATGGCTGCCGCCGAGCAATATTTCAGTGCCGGCCTGAACGCTTGTTCGGTGGCGGTGATCGGGTCCGAGGAGAAGCTGGGCGAGGCCAACGCGAAGCTCCATGTACCGCTGGAGCTGCACCAGATTTGAGAAAGCGTTGGCCCGTGGACCCGTTGGCCCGTTCGCTGGAACAGCATGACACGTTTACGTCTTCCGGGGCAACGGGCTAACGGTCCAACGGGTGCACGCGTCTTACTTCTTTCCCACCATCTTCTTCAACTGCTTCAGGGTTTCATCCGGCATCTTGAACGAATGCTCGGCCGCCGGGAATTTCGCCCCCAGCACGTCCTGTTTGTATTCGTTCAAAGCATCCAGAATGATGGGCCGAATCTTGGTGTACTGCTTGACGAACTTCGGCACGAACCGGTCGAAGAGTCCCACCATATCGTGAGTGACGAGCACTTGGCCGTCCACCTCCGGTCCGGCGCCGATCCCGATGACCGGTACCCGTACCGATTCGGCAACAAGCTTTCCGAGCGGCGCCGGGACGGCTTCCAGAATAATTGAAAACGCACCCGCCTGCTCGAGCGCCTTGGCATCGTCGATGATCTGTTTGGCCGCAGCGGCATCTTTGCCCTGCATTTTGAACCCCCCCAGCGCGCTCGCCGTTTGCGGCGTCAGGCCGATGTGACCCTGAACCGGTATCCCGGCCTTGACAATGGCCTCAACGGTGGGCGCAAAGTATACCCCGCCCTCCAGCTTGACCACATCACAGCCGCCCTCCTTCATCAGCCGTCCGGCATTGGTGATGGCCTCGCGGATGGACGTATTGTAGCTCATGAACGGCATGTCGCCCACAACGAGGCAGGTCTTGCACCCGCGCATAACAGCCTGAATGTGGTGAACCATGTTGTCCATGCTGACGGCCACCGTGCCTTGAAGGCCCATCACCACCATGCCGAGGGAGTCGCCGACCAGCACGATGTCGACCTCGGCCTCATCAGCCATCAGGCCGAAGGGGTAATCGTAGGCCGTGATCATGACCAGTTTACGTTTGTCTTCCTTGGCTTTCTGAATGTCGTGAATGGTAACTTTCGGTCGGGTCATTTCGTTGCTCCTTTCAAATCCATGGTTGATGTTTAGTAGAATCCTCATTCCAGCCCGCGACCGTCGTTGAGCCAGCAGGCGACGAGATGCCCATCCGCTGCAGAGACCAGCGGCGGCTTCTCGATGGGGCAGCGGTCAAAAACGTACCGGCAGCGCGGATGAAACGGACAGCCGGAGGGGGGATCGATGGGATTGGGGACGTCTCCCTCCAGCGGCATGGCCGTGTTGGGGTGGTGAGGGTCGGGTAGGGGCACTGCCGTCAGCAGGGCCGCGGTATAGGGATGACGCGGTTCACTGCTGAAGCGTTCGGCCGACGCCAGTTCGACGATCGAGCCGAGGTACATCACGGCAATCCGGCTGCAAATGTGCTCGACCACGCTCAAGTCGTGGGAGATAAAGATATAAGACAGCCCGAATTCCTGCTGGAGGTCCTGCAGCAGGTTGATGACCTGGGCCTGGATCGAGACATCCAGTGCGCTGACGGGTTCATCCGCCACGATCAGTTCCGGACGCGCGCACAAGGCGCGGGCGATGCCGATGCGCTGGCGCTGGCCGCCGGAAAATTCATGCGGAAATTTGTCCAGATCGGCGGCGCGCAGGCCGACCTTGTCGAGAAGGCCGGCCGCGATGTCGCTTCGCTCCCGGCGCCCGATGCGGCGGTCGACCCGCAGGGGTTCGCTGACGATCTGCTCCACCGTCATGCGCGGGTCCAGGCTCGAGTAGGGATCCTGAAAAATGATCTGCATGCGGCGCCGCATCCCGGTGAACTCGCGGTGCGACATCCGCAGGATATCCAGGCCGTCGAACTCGATCCGACCGTCCGTGGGTTCGATCAGACGGAGGACCATGCGGCCGACCGTGGTTTTCCCGCAGCCGGACTCGCCGACCAGCCCGAAACTTTCCCCGCGGCCAACCGTAAACGAGACGCCGTTGACCGCCTGCACCCAGGCGTGCGGTCGGGCCAGCACCCCTCCGCCCAGCGGAAAATGCTTGACCAGATCGGTCACCTGCAGCAGGGGTGCTTCAGGCATCGGTGCGCCTCCGTTCCGGGAAGTGCCTGAGCCAGCAGCGTGCGCGCTGACCATCGCTTACGGAAAAAAGATCCGGCGCCTGTGCGCGGCAGTGTTCGAAGGCGTGCGGGCAACGCGGAGCGAACCGGCACCCGGCGATGGTTTCGGTGATCGCAGGTACGATCCCGGGGATTTCCTTCAACCGCGCCACGCCACCGGACCGGCGGGCACCCAGACGTGGCATAGACCGCAGCAGCCCCTGGGTGTAAGGGTGGAAGGGACGGTCGAAAAGATCCGGCGCAGAGGCCTCTTCGACCACCTGCCCGGCATACATGACGACCACACGGGAGGCCGTTTGCGCCACCACCCCCAGGTTGTGGGTGATCAGCAGCAGCGACATGCCCATCTCGTTTTTGAGATCCATCATCAAGGATAGGATCTGGGCCTGGATGCTGACATCGAGTGCCGTGGTCGGTTCGTCGGCGATGAGCAGTTTCGGCCGGCACACCATGGCCATGGCGATCATGACGCGCTGGCGCATACCGCCCGAGAGTTGGTGGGGGTAGTCCTCCAGCCGACGGCGGGCCGCCGGGATCTTGACCCGGTCCAGCCATTCACCGGCCTGGGTCAGGGCCGCGCTCCGGCTCAGGCCCTGGTGAACCATGAGCGGTTCGGCGACCTGGCGACCGACGGCGATCACGGGGTTGAGCGAGGTCATCGGCTCCTGAAAGATCATCGATATGTCGCGTCCGCGCATGCGGCGCAGGGCCTCGGGATCGAGTTCCAGCAGATTACGGTCCTCGAACCGGATGCAGCCGGACTCGATGGTTCCCGGCGGGGAGGGGATGAGGCCGAGGATGCTGAGCGAGGTGACGCTCTTGCCGCAGCCCGATTCGCCCACCACTCCCAGGGTTTCGCCCCTGTTCAGGCTGAAGCTCACACGATCCACGGCCCTTGCCGTGCCCTCCGGGGTGTGGAAGGCGACCGAGAGCTCTTCGATGCGCAGCAGACAGTCGGTCACGCCGCAGCCTCTGCCGTCAGGTAGTGCAACGCGATCAGGGCATATATCTTCGCGGTTGCGACCAGTTGATCGAGATCGACCCATTCGTCCTTCTGATGCGGGACCTCCCGGTCTCCGGCACCCATGGTGACGATGGGGATATGCTTAACGGCCCACAGAAACGTCCCGTCGGTGGCTCCCGGCACGCCGCCATATACCGGCTCCCGTCCGTCGACGGTACGGGTGGCCCAGTCGGCGGCCAGAACCACCGGATCATCCGGGCTCGTTCGGGTGCAGGGCCGGTCGGTCAGGATATCCAGGCCGACGGTCAGATCCCGGCAGCGTTCGAGTCCCAGCAGGTGGTCATAGTCGCAGTAATGCGCTCGGGTCCGCGTCTGCACATCGGCGGCCAGGCGGCGCAGCGCCGCAGTGATGTCGGCATGCGACTGGGCCGGAATCGTGCGGATGTCGACCAGCACCCGCGCTTCGCCCGGCATCACGTTGAGCTGAGCCGCTCCCCCTGCGGGCGCCTGGACCACGGTCGGCGTGAAGCTCGGCCAGCCCAGATGGGGATCCCGGCCGAGGTCCTTGACGGCGGCGCACTCCAGGGCATGCAGCTCGCGGATCAGGTCGGCCACGGCAGGCGCCGTATTCAGGCCGGCCAGCGGCATGGCGCCGTGGCTCATTTTCCCGGCGACCGCAAAGCGGGCCCGCACCGCACCCTTCTGGGAGGTGCAGATCATCCCGTCCTGGGGCTCGCAGATCACCGCCGCGGTAACGCGGTCGGCGTGCCCCCGGCGGATGAAGTCCTGCACGCCGAGCATCTGATCTTCTTCGTCGCAGAGCACCCCGCCGACGATCGTTCCGGAAAGCCGGACACCGGATCGTTTGAGGGCGGTCATGGCCGCCAGCATGGCGGCCAAGTTGCCCTTGGTGTCATTGGTGCCGCGGCCGTACATGCGACGGCCCACGATCTGAGCGCCGAACGGGTCATAGGTCCACTGCGAGACATCTCCCGGGGTCACCACATCGGTATGTCCCTCGAACATCAACGTCCGCCGGCCGGGGCCGGCCGCGTGCGTCACAACGACGTTCGGACGCCCGGGGGCGACTTCGTCCATCTCCACCTGGAAGCCCTGGGCCTGGGCCCAACGCGCGGCAAATTCGGCGGCCGCCTGCTCGCTGGTGCCGTCGGCCGGGTCATAGACGGAATTGATTTTGACCAACGAAGCCGTCAGATTAACGACTTCATCGGGGTCGACGGCAGAAAGTACTTTTTCAATGTTTTCGTGAGGAATCATTTTATCTTATCCTTACCATCTTCGGGTCCAGCGTGTCCCGCAGGCCGTCGCCCAGCAGGTTGAAACCGAGCACCGACCATGCGATGGCCAGTCCGGGGAAGATGGCCATCCAGGGGTTCGTGTCCATGAAGGTCTGGGCTTCGTTCAACATGCGGCCCCAGGAGGCATGCGGCGGCTGAGTGCCCAGGCCGAGGTAGCTCAGTCCGGCTTCGGCCAGGATCGCGACGGCGAACTGGATGGTGCCCTGGATGAGCAAGGGCGAAAGAATGTTCGGCAGCACATGCCGCCAGGTGATGCCCAATTCGCTGATGCCGCAGGCGCGGGCGGCTGCAATGAATTCTTTTTCCCAGACCACCATGGCCACCGCGCGAGTCAGGCGCGCGAAGACCGGGATGTAGAAAATGCCGATGGCGAGCATGGCGTTCACCATCGAAGGCCCCAGGATGGAGGTGATGAGAATCGCCGTCAGCACGGCAGGAAACCCGAAGAGCAGGTCGGCAAACCGCATGATAGCCTCATCCGCCAGGCGGCCGAAGTAGGCCGATATCAAACCCAGACCGACCCCGAGGGTCAGGCCGATGGCGACGGTAACCAGGCCGACGATGATCGAGTTGACCGCACCCGTCATCACCCGGCTGAGCGTGTCCCGGCCGTATTGGTCGGTGCCCAGGGGATGCTGCCAGGAAGGGCCCTGCAGCCGGTCGCGGGCGTTCATCCGGTTGGCGTCGTAGGGCGTCCAGGCCAGGCTCACGGCCGCAGCGATCACGACGACCAGCGACAGGATGAAGCCGACGAGAAAGTTTTTGTTTCGGAAGAAACGATGCATTCTATTTTAGCTTTATCCTCGGATCGACGTAGGCGTAAGCCAGGTCGACGAGGAAATTGACGAAGACGACCGCCGTGGCCATGAGGAGCACGATGTCGCGGACCACGGGCAGGTCGCGCATGCCGATGGACGTGAAGACCAGTCTTCCCAGCCCCGGCAGGAAGTAAACGTTTTCGATGATGATGGCGCCGGCCAGGAGCTGGCCGAGCTGAAGCCCCATGATGGTGAGCACCGGGATCAGGGCGTTGCGCAGCGCGTGGACATAAACGACCGTGCGCTCCCGCAAACCCTTGGCCCGGGCGGTGCGTACGTAGTCTTCGCGCAACACCTCCAGCATGGAAGAACGGGTGAGCCGGGTCAGGATGGAGGCCCGGATGACACCGAGCGCGAAGGCCGGCAGCAGCAGGGCCTTGAGAGAGCCCCAGGCGTCGGCGCCCCAGCCTGGAAATCCCCCGGCGGCAAACCAGTTGAGTTCGACCGAAAACAGCAGCACCAGCAGGATCCCCAGCCAGAACTCCGGGGTCGCCAGCCCTAGCTGGGTGAAGGCCATGACAGTCACGTCCCCCCGCTGGTTCTGATGCCGTGCGGCATAGATACCCAACGGGATGGAAATGATGACCGCAAACAGCATGGCCATGAGTGCCAGCGGCCCGGTCACGGCCAGGCGGCTCAACACCAACTCGGACACGGGCATCTTGTAATGGATCGATTGATGGCTCTGGCCGACCGCCAGTTTGGCGATCCAGTCGAAGTACTGTCCAAAAAACGACCGGTCCAGGCCGAGGTCGGCGCGCAGGCCAGCCAGAGACTCCGAGGTGGCGTTGATCCCCAGGATGATCTGGGCCGGGTCGCCGGGCAGCACGAACAGAACCGAGAACACTGTGATGGACACCAGAAACAGCAGGAGGACCAGCGTGATCAGTTTCTTGAAAAGGTAGTTTAACATGCCGATGAAATTCGGGCAGCCTTGCCTCAGCAAAGCTGCCCCTAAATTGTATCCTCATGCCGGACCTGATCTCCGGCATCCATAACTTATTTAATTCGCTTGATTCCGGTTAACAGCATGCCGGATGCCGGAATGACGATGTAAAGACAATTATGAGACCGTTAATAAGACTACACTATTTGTTCCACCACACCTCCGTGCAGTCCAGCGCAATCGTGGGATAGTTCTTCCACCAATTCATCACCTCGGCTTTCATGGCGGACAACGAGGGGCTGGCGAAGAGATACCCGTTCACGGCATCCTGGGCGATTATTTCCTGGCAGCGGCCGAACCACTTGGCCTGGTCCGCTTCGGTGGTGGCCTTCAAGGCGTTGTCATACGCCTGCCGGAAGTCGGCGGAGTCATACTGGAAGTAGTAGTTCGGGTTGGCGTATATGCCGATGTCCCATGCTTCGGCGTGACCGATCATGCTCAGCTGGAAATCCTTCTGCTTGAAGATGCGATCCAGCCAGAAACCCCATTCCACGACTTCGATCTTAAGCTTGATTCCGACCTGACCCAGCATGTCGGCGATCACTTCGCCGGCTTTCTGGGCGTAGGCGTAAATGGCTGGGAGCTTGATGGTGGCCTCGAAGCCCTTGGGGTAGCCGGCCTTGGCCAGCAGCTCCTTGGCTTTCTTCGGGTCGTAGGGGAACTTCTTGGTTAGGTCCACATAAAACGGCGTGATGGGCGACCAGTGCGAGCCGATGGGCGTGCCGTAGCCGAGCATGATCAGCTCGTTGACGGCCTTGCGGTCGATGGCATGCGCCATGGCCTGACGGACGAGGATGTTGTCGAAGGGCTTCACCGTGTTGTTGGTGGACATGATCACTTCGGAGGTGGAGGCACCGGACTGCACCTTGAACTTCTTGTCCCGGGAAATGCCCATCGCGATCTCGGGCGCCAGGATCCAGCCCAGGACATCGACGTCTCCGGATTTCAACGCGGCAACCTGGGCGCTGGGATCCTTGATGAACCGGTAGGTCACTTTGTCGAGGTAGGGCAGCTGCGGGTTCCAGTATTTGTCGTTGCGGACCATCTCCACGCTGTCGCCGCGGTTCCAGACGGTGAACTTGAAGGGGCCGGTCCCGATCGGTTGGGCCGCGGTGTTCTCGAAGCCCTTCATGGGCAGCATGACCGAATCGCCCTCGGCCATTTGAACGATGAACAGGGAGTTGACGTTTTTCAAGGTCAGCTTCAGCGTGGCATCATCCGGGGTCTCGATCTTTTCGATCGTCCGGAAGAACTCCGGGTGGGCGTTTTTGGTCCCCTCGGCGGCGCCCCGCTCCAGGTTCCATTTGGCAACCGCGGCGTTGAAGGCTTCGCCGTTGTGGAACACGACTCCTTTGCGCAGGTGGAACGTGTAGTCCTTGCCGTCGGCGGAGACATCCCACTTGGAGGCCAGGCCGGGTACCAGCTTGCCGTTGCGGTCGACCTTCACCAGCCCCTCGAAAATGTTGGAGTAAACCACGCGGTCGATCGCAGCGGAGGCGCTGGCCGTGGGATCCAGGCCGGGCGGCTCGTCGCCCACGCAGACGATGAGGCTGCCGCCTTTTTTCGGTGTTTCACCCGCCGCCCACGCCAGGGGGGCGAGCACCAGAACCATCAGACCAATCACCAGCGCGCGTTTCATGAATCCTCCTTTTTTGTTCGAAAAAGCGGTTTCAGCATGGCTGTATGCCGTTCAGCCACCGGCTTAAAAGTCGAGCCAATCTGTATACTCCTCCCCGGAGACCATGTCCATAGAATTCTCTATTATGGATCTATCGTGACGGGAGATCGGCCACGGCGGTCCAGCCGGCCAGGGAGGTGGCCGACAGCACCGCGTGGATGATGGCCCGCGCCGTGCAGTCGGCGGCCGCATGTCCGATCTCGTTGAGGCTCTGGGCCTGGCTGCCCTCGAAAACGCCGGGAGTTTCCGGAAGCGGGCAGCGGCCGGTGGCCTGGCAGAAAATAGTGTCGCCGTCGAACATGGTGTGGGCCGGCCGGATGGCCCGGGCCAGTCCGTCATGGGCCATTTGCGCCACCTTGAGGGCCTGCACCTTGGATAGCGCGGCATCGGTGGCCACGACGCCGATGGTGGTGTTGCCGGCCGGCCGGCCGGCCGGTTGATTCGGCGGTCGCACGGCCCGGCGACCGGGTTCGCCGAATTCGCCGGCCCATTCTAGGCCGATCTCCCAGGGCCGGCCGGTCGCCGGGTTGATCACCGAGCCGTTGGGGTTGACGACCATCAACGCCGCCACCGTGATCCCCGAGTCCAGCAGGAGACTGGCGCTGCCGAGCCCGCCCTTGACGGCGCCGGCCACGGCGCCGGTTCCGGCACCCACGCAGCCCATTGCCATCGGTCCCTCGCCGGCAGCGGCTTCACAGGCCAGACGTCCCCATTCGGAGGTGATCGGCGGCACGAACTGCGGTCCACGGCCCAAATCGTAGAGCACCGCCGCGGGAACGATGGGGGCGACATGCCCGGCCTCCAGCGGGAAGCCCCAGCCCTTTTCGGAAAGCCAGCGCACGACGCCGTCGGCCGCACAGAGCCCATATACCGAGCCTCCGCAAAGCACCACGGCCTGGACTTTCTCGACCAGGTTGACGGGGTTGAGCAGGTCGGTCTCACGCGTGCCCGGCGCGGCGCCGCGCACGTCGACCGCACCCACGGCGCCCTCGGGGCAGATCACCACGGTGACGCCGCTCACGGCGGCCGTGTCCGTCAAGTTGCCGACGAGAATCCCCGCGACGTCGGTCAGTGCATTGAATTTTCCGGGAGCAGTCAATTGAACCTCCTTCAAGATCGTTACAGACCCCTGAAAAAAGCCGGTCCGCCATCGGATTGGATCGAGCCGATGTTTGGCGGCATATTACTAGACCTCAACCAGCGCCGCAACCTGCCTTCTGTCGGACGGCCCGCTATCCCGCTACAATCATGTTGACGGCCAGCGCTGAACTAGGCTAAAAAGCCACGTTTACACGATTGATGGCCTCGCAAGACGTCATACAGATTATAAAGTAGGAAAAACATGATTCAATTGATTCGTGGTTTCAAGGACATCCTGCCCGGCGAAGTCGAACTCTGGCAGAAGATCGAGCAGGAGGCGCGCTCGCTTTTCGAGAATTTCGGGTTTCGGGAGATCCGCATCCCGATCATGGAGAAGACCGAACTCTTCAAGCGCAGCATCGGCGAAGACACCGACATCGTCGAGAAGGAGATGTACACCTTTGCCGACCGCGGCGGAGACATGGTTACCCTGCGGCCCGAGGCCACGGCCTCCATCGTGCGCGCCTATATTCAGCACAAACTCTATGCGCCGGACCCGGTCCAGCGGCTCTTCATGATCGGTCCGATGTTCCGGCGCGAAAGACCCCAGAAGGGCCGCTACCGGCAGTTCTACCAGATCGACGCCGAGATCTTCGGCGTCGCTTCGCCGCTGGCCGACGCCCAGCTGATCTTCATGCTGGTCACGCTGCTGGGCCGGCTGCAGGCCAAGAACGTGGAGGCCCACGTGAACTCGCTCGGGTGTCCAGCCTGCCGGCCGGGGTTCCGCGACGCCTTGCAGGGCATGCTGGCGCACGTGAGCGATAAGCTGTGCGAGGATTGCCGCCGCCGCAGGGACCGCAATCCGCTGCGGGTTTTGGATTGCAAGGTGCCCGGATGCCGCGAGGCGCTCACCGGGGCGCCATCCATCATCGATTACCTCTGCGGCGACTGCCGCCGCGACTTCGACGAGCTGCAGGCAGCACTCACGGCTCTCGGGGTGTCCTACATCGTCGACAAGCGGCTGGTGCGGGGACTGGATTACTACACTCGCGCCACCTTCGAAATCCAGACCGGAGAGCTCGGCGCCCAGAGCGCCGTCGCGGGCGGCGGCCGCTACGACAGGCTCGTCAAGGAGCTGGGCGGGCCGGACCTGCCGGCCACGGGGTTCGCCATCGGATTCGACCGCCTGGCCGAGATCGTCGGGCTTCAGGCCGGCGACTACCAGCCGCGGCCGGATGTCTTCATCGCGGCCCTCGGCAGCCGCAGCCGGCCGCTGGCATTCGAGTGGTGCTGCCGCCTCGGCCGGGAGGGGGTGCGGGTGGAGATGGAGTTCGGCGAAAAAAGCCTGAAGAGCCTGATGAAAAGCGCGGACCGGCTGAAGGCGGACCATGTGCTGATGATCGGCGATCAGGAGCTTGAAAAGCAAGCCGCCGTCTTGCGCAACATGCAGACGAAGGAACAGACCGCCGTCCCGTTCGACCGCGTGGTGGACACACTGAAAACGGCTTCAAGAAGACCATCATAAACGCGACGCGGAGCGGAGAAGGAGAAACAACCTTGACGGATAAACTGGGAAACATGCGCCGGACTCACACCTGCGGGCAGCTCGGAGCAGGAGACGTGGGCCGGGACGTGGTGCTGATGGGATGGGTGCTGCGCCGCCGGGACCACGGCGGCGTCATTTTCGTCGATCTCCGCGACCGCGAAGGGATCACCCAGGTGGTGTTCAACCCCGAGCTCGCACCGGAGGCGCACGCCAAGGCAGAAGCCATCCGCAGCGAGTTCGTGCTGGGAGTCCGCGGCCAGGTGCGCAGCCGGCCCGACGGCATGCTGAATCCGAACCTCGCCACCGGCGCCATCGAGGTCATGGCGAGCGAGCTCAAAATTCTCAACCAGGCCCAGACCCCGCCCTTTCTCATCGAGGACAACGTGGAGGTGGCCGAGGGCACGCGCCTCAAATACCGCCACATCGACCTGCGGCGGCCGCGGCTGCAGCGCAACCTGATCCTGCGTCATCGGGCGGCGGCGGCCGTGAGAAGCTACCTGAACAACCTCGGGTTCCTGGAACTGGAAACACCTTTTCTCACCAAGAGCACGCCGGAGGGGGCCCGCGACTACCTGGTGCCGAGCCGCGTCAATCCGGGCATGTTCTATGCGCTGCCGCAGTCCCCGCAGCTCTTCAAGCAATTGTTCATGATGGCGGGCTTCGAGCGCTATTACCAGATCGTGCGCTGCTTCCGCGACGAGGACCTGCGCGCCGACCGCCAGCCGGAGTTCACCCAGATCGACCTCGAGATGTCCTTCGTGGGCGAGGAGGATGTCATGGCGGTGGCCGAAGGCATGATGGCGGCCCTGTTCAAGGACATTCTCGGCCTGGACCTCCGGACGCCGTTTCCGCGGCTGACGTATGCGGAAGCCGTCGGCCGTTACGGACTGGACAAGCCGGACACCCGCTTCGAGCTCGAGCTGAAGGATGTCTCGGACATCGTCGGCGGCTCCGGCTTCAAGGTTTTCGCCGAGGCCGTGGGGAAGGGCGGCATCGTCAAGGCCCTGAACGCCAGGGGCTGTATGGAGATGTCCCGCAAGGACATCGACGATCTCACGGCCTTCGTGGCCGTCTACCGAGCCAAGGGCATGGCTTGGATCAAGGTGCGCGAAGACGGCTGGCAGTCGCCGATCGCCAAGTTCTTCACCGAAGACGAGAAAAAGGCCTTGGCCGAGCGGATCGGCATGCAGGTGGGCGACCTGATCTTTTTCGTGGCCGATCAGCCCGTCGTCGTGAACGAGGCCCTCGGCCATCTGCGCAACCACCTCGGGCAGAAGCTCGGCCTGATCGACGCGAACCGTTACAACTTCCTGTGGGTGACGCGCTTTCCGATGTTCGAGTACGACGAGACCGAGAAGCGCTACCAAGCCCTGCACCACCCCTTCACCGCGCCGGTGGAGGAGGATTACGAAAAGCTCGACGCCGATCCGCTGCAGGTGAATTCGCGCGCATACGACCTGGTGCTGAACGGATTCGAGGTGGGCGGCGGCAGCATCCGCATCCACCAGCGCGCGCTGCAGGAGCGGATCTTCAGGACGCTCGGCATGGACGAGGCCTCCTACGAGGAAAAGTTCGGCTTCCTGCTCTCGGCCCTGGATTCCGGCGCGCCGCCCCACGGCGGGATCGCCTTCGGGTTCGACCGTTTGGTGATGCTGCTCTGCGGAGAATCCTCGATCCGCGACGTGATCGCCTTCCCCAAGACGCAGAAGGCGGCATGCCTGCTCACCAACGCGCCGTCCACACCGACCAAGGCTCAACTGAACGAGCTGTATCTGAAAATCAGCCCGCTCGCCCAGTCGTGACGGCGAGGGGGTTGAATGCGCCGCACGCCGCCGGTGGCGCTCAAAAATGGGTAAATTTTTTATTGACAGAAAAGGAACTTTTGAATAAATTTCCCAAGTTGTGACATTAACATTCCCCGATTGCTCAACCCCGCCG
>JALOPB010000002.1 GCA_025454115.1 Desulfobacterales bacterium
CGGTCGACTTGCCCGCGATATGCCTCGGGCACCTTCCAGATCTCATCGACGTAGTACGTCTTGCCGCTGCGGTCCGTATATTTATAAAATTCGGCGTTCGTCGCGCCCCCCCAGCAAAGCCCGGCGGCAACTGCCATGAGCACCCATTGTGCCACGCGCCCGATCATGTCTTCGGCGTCCCTCCTGGCGGCTTTGCACTCTTGCCGCCCCGCCCCCCGGCCCCCGCGATCCCTTGGCCTTCAATCGCCCGGTTCAAGCTGCCCTGAACATAGCCTTCCAGATCGACGGCGACATGCTTGAATCCGATCTGTTTCAAACGCTTCAGGATCTTCGTCCGCATCTCCTTGCGCAGGGTCTTATGCAAATCGCCCGGCACCACCTCGATCCGTGCCACCGACCCATGATGCCGGACCCGAGATCCGTCAAACCCCAGCTGCAGAAGAGATTCCTCGGCCTGTTCCACCATCACCAAGTCCTCGCGTGTGATCGGCCGTCCATACGGAATGCGCGAGGCCAGACAGGCCATGGAAGGCTTGTTCCAGGTCGGCAGCTGCATTTTTCGGGACAGCGCCCGAATTTCGGCCTTGGTCAACCCCGCCTCCGCCAGCGGCGAGGCAACGCCCATCTCCTGCGCGGCCTTCAGGCCGGGGCGATAATCCTCCTGGTCATCCATGTTCACACCGTGAGCGACCCGCCGGATCCCCAGAGAAGCCGCCACCCGAATAATTTCGGCGAAGATGAGCTGCTTGCAGGTATAGCAGCGCTCGGGCGGGTTGGCGACGAATCCGGGAGCCGTTATGTCTCCAAACGGGACCACGATGTGTCGGACACCGAGGGCTTTTGCGATGGCACGCGCCTCCCGAATCTCCCGACGCGAATGAATGGGGGAATCCACCGTGACCGCCGACACCCGGTCTCCCAACGCTTCCCTGGCCGCCGCGAGTAGAAAGGTGCTGTCGACTCCGCCGGAAAAAGCCACAGCCAGGGCCGAACAGCCTTTAAGAATTTCGATCAGGCGTCTTTTTTTATCCGCACTCACGGCGATCACCACAACAGCCTTCTGATTTGTGGGCGGTTCGTCAAAATGGTGTTTACACGGGACCGGCGATCTTTTATATGGATGCAGTAGTCCTCGGTGCCTGCGATGGGTATTACGCCGCCAAATGGCCGCCTGCAAACCGGCATGATCCTCAATTATAGGATAAACCCGAATGCGCGCAAAGGAATTTTTTTGATTGAGCACCCGCCGTTTCCTTATAATGGTCCCTGCTGGGCTCAGCCTGATCCTGCTCCAGTCCTATTTCTGGGTGCCCACTTACGAGGAACAATCCCGGGGTAACGCCGGTCGTCTGGAGGAGTTCATTAATGCCTCCATCGGCGATGCCAGCATCCTGAATCCGATCCTATCGGCCGATTCGGCCAGCTCCGAAATCGAGAATCTCATTTTCGAGGGCCTCATCGACCGCGATGAAAATCTGCGTTTCCGCGGCCGCGTGGCCGAGTCCTGGACGGTCTCCGAAGAGGCCTATTTTTTCATCAACACCACGCGGCCGGTGCCGGGTTCCGGGGATGAAGATGTTGAAGCACTCATGGCCCATCTCCACGCCCTGCGGAATCGACCGGAGTCTTTGCCTGAAACCCTTCGGAACGTGTTCGGCAACATCCGCGAGATATCGCTGGTTCCGGCCCGGTCCGAAACCCTCCGCCGACAGGTGCCGCCGGCCGCCGGCCGGGATGCAGTCGATCGGACCATCCGGGTGGCGGCTCCGCCTCAAGTCAAGCTGATCCTGCGGGACGTCGATCCGAACCTCTTCACCCATCTATCCGAGGTGTTGGGGTCGGACTATTTCAGCTCCTTTCAGCCCCGCCGTCATGTTTCCGTATCCGACCCCATCGCCGAGACCGAGTTCGACCGCCTGGCGGAAGAGCTGCTGCCGGCGGTCGAGCACAACCCCGTGATCGAGTTCCGCCTCCGGCCCGGTGTCAGGTTCCATGACGGCCGGGAGGTCACGGCCAGAGACGTCCGATTCACCTACGAAGCGATCATGGATCCGAAGAATCTCTCACCACGGGTGGCCGACTACGAGCCGGTCAAGGACATCCAGATCATCGATCCGCACACCGTGCGCATCGTCTACAAGCGGCTTCACTCGCCCGCCGTGGGCACCTGGGCCATGGGCTTATTGCCCGAGCACCTGCTGAACGAAGAGCGGCTGCGCCAGGAAGCCTTACGCGCCGGTAAGGATCCCGCAGCCTTTTCCATGCGGCAGAGCGAGTTCAGCCGACGGCCGGTCGGCAGCGGGCCTTTCGTTTTCAGGGAATGGAAATCCGACCAATACATCATCCTGGACCGCTTTGCCGACTACTGGGAGGGCGCCCCCAACTACAAACGCTACATCTACCGAATCCTGCCCGACCTGCTGACACAAGAAATGGAGTTTTACGCCGGCACCATCGATTCCTATGGCGTGCAGCCCTATCAGGTGGCCAGGCTCAAACAGGACTCCCGCTTTCAGAATTTTTCGGGCACCTCCTACGCCTATGCCTACATCGGCTACAACCTGCGGCGGCCTCCCTTCGACGACCCGCGGGTGCGGCGGGCGCTGTCGATGGCCATCGACGTGGACCGCATCATCGATTTCGTCCTCTACCAGCAGGGGGAGCGCACGACCGGACCCTTTCTGAAACAGACCGAATCCTACAACCACGCCATCGCGCCGGTCCCGTTCGACCCCGAAGCGGCTTTAACGCTGCTGGCCGAAGCCGGCTGGCACCGCAACGCCGACGGCCGCCTGGAAAAGGGCGGACAGAAACTGCAGTTCACCCTGATCACCAACAGCGGCAACGACATCCGCAAATCCATACTGGCGATCGCCCAGGATGCCTGGAAACAGATCGGCATCGAGGTGCGTACGGATCTGGTGGAATGGTCGGTGTTCATCAAGGAGCGGATCAACAAGCTTGATTTCGACGCCGTCGTGCTGGGCTGGTCCATGGGAATCGATCCGGACCTCTACCAGATCTGGCACTCGAGCCAGACCGGTCCGCATCAGCTCAATTTCGCAGGCTACCGCAACCCGGAAGCCGACGATCTCATCATCCGCATCCGACAGGAATACGACTTCGGCCGCAAGGTCGCGCTGTGCCACCGGCTGCATGCGATCATCGCGGAGGATCAGCCTTACACCTTCCTTTATGTCGGCAAGTGGACGGCCGTGCTGGACCGGCGCATCGTCATCCGCGAAGCCGACCCCGAAGGAAGGGACCGCTTTCGACCGATCCAAGCGACCCGGACCGGCAACTACATGTTCACCTTCAACCAGTGGACCAAGCTGGCGGAAGTGCCGCAATTTGATAAGTGAAGGAGGTTTGATCGGATGCTCGCCTTCATCGGTCGCAGCGTGATCCAAAAATTCGTCACCCTCTTCTTCGTATCGGTCGTGTCCTTCGCCATCATCCATATCGCTCCCGGGGAGCCCAGCCAGGTGGATCCACTCAATCCCAAGTTCACCCCCGAGATGGTGGAACGCTTCCGCCAGGCCTTTCATCTGGATCGTCCCCTCTATGTCCAGTACGCATTTTTCTACCGCGACCTCCTCACCGGCAATACGGTCTCCTGGAAAGACAACCAGCCGGTGCTTGGCAAGATCGGGGAACGCTTTTGCAACAGCCTGCCGCTGTTCATCGTCGGCACCCTCATCACCTGGACCGTTTCCTTCCCGGTGGGGATCCGCTCGGCCATTTTCCGGGGGGGGATTTACGACCGCAGCGCCACGTTTCTTTCCTACGTCCTGATCTCCATCCCCGGCTTTTTCTTTGCCTACATGCTCATCATCTTCGTCGTGGGTCAATTCCAGGTGCCCGTGATCGGCATGCAGACGTTCGGCATGACCGACACCCACTGGCTTTTTCGAATGAACGACCGTCTCTGGCACATGCTGCTGCCGTCGATCCTCGGCGCCACCGGCGGCATCGCCGTGCTGTCGCGTTATGTGCGCAGCCAGATGCTCGAGGTCGAAAACCAGGACTACGTGCGCACGGCACGCGCCAAAGGTCTGCCGTGGGAGATGGTGCACTACAAGCATGCCCTGCGCAACGCCCTGCTGCCGTTCGTCACCATGTTCGGCCTGGTCCTGCCGGGGCTCATCGGCGGCTCGGTGATCATCGAGTCCATATTTTCGTGGCCGGGGCTGGGTCGCATGGCTTATGAGGCCATCCTCGCCAGGGACTACCCGGTCATTCTGACGATCAATTTCATCGCGGCCGTACTGGTACTGATCGGAACGTTTATCTCCGACATGCTTTACGTGATCGTGGACCCGAGGATTCGCCTGTGAGCCCGGATATGCCTTATCGAGCGTTGGGCCTGGAGGAGCCGACGGCGCCGAAGCGCACCCGCTTCGAGGAATTCTGGCGCCTGTTCCGGCGCAATCGGATGGCCCTGGCCGGCCTGGTCATCTTCGCTTTCTTTTTCGGCAGCGCCGTCATCGGCTTGATGCTCACGTCCGGAAACCGGCCGCTGTTCGACCCCGCCCTGGTGCGCCTGCAGGAAAAGCTGCGCCCTCCGCTAGCGATGCCGCAGGCTGCATCGCTTAAACCTGAAGAACGGCCCGTCGTCGGCAGGTATCTCTTCGGCACCGACGATCTCGGCCGCGATGTGTTCGCGCGCATGCTCCAGGGCGCATGGGTGTCGCTAACCGTGGGCTTCGTCGCGGTCGGCATTTCGGTGGCGATCGGCATCCTCATGGGCGGGCTGGCCGGATTCTACGGGCACCACCGCATCCGCCTCGAACAGCTGCTGGTAACGGCCGTGCTGCTGGCCGGCGCCGGCCTGCTCGCGGCCGGCTGGAGGATCTCCGGCGTCTGGTTGCTCGCGGCGGGGCACGTCTGGCTCTTCTGGTCGATATCGCCCTGGGGCATTCGCGGCCGAAAATCCCTGCCCGCCGGGTTGCGGCTTTTGCGCAAAAACACCCTCATGGTGGACACGCTCATCATGCGCTTCGTGGATATCATGCTGTGCTTCCCGAGCTTCTTTCTGATCCTCACCGTCGTGGCGCTGCTGCCGGCCAACATTTACAACATCATGATCGTGATCGGGCTGACCAGTTGGGAGGGGACGGCACGCTTCGTGCGGGCGGAGTTCCTCTCCCTGCGGGAGCGGGATTTCGTCTCGGCCGCCAGGGCCCTGGGCGTCGGCAACCTCCGGATCATTTTCCGTCACATGATGCCCAATGCCATCGCGCCGGTGCTGGTTTCCGCGACGCTGGGCGTTGCCTCCGCCATTCTGACCGAGGCCGGCTTGAGCTTCCTGGGATTCGGCGTGCCACCGCCGCATGCCACCTGGGGGAACATCCTATCCGACGGCAAGCGCTTCATCTTCGACGCCCCCTGGCTGACCTTCATCCCCGGCGCCGCCATCCTGATCGTGGTGCTGTCGTTCAATCTGTTCGGGGAGGGGCTGAGGGACCTTCTGAACCCGCGCTTGAGAGAGAGAAAATAGAAAACCAAGGGGAAAGGCGGAGGGCGGAAGTTGGAAAACGGCATAAAAACAAAGCGGGGTGTCTTTTTTTCAGTCTTCCCCATTCCGCATTCCGACTTCCGACCTCCAATAGCCTTCCGCATTAAAAACAAATGAGCGCCAACTCAATAAATACGCATCGAGAGGTTGTGCTTTCGGTTGAGGGCCTCAAAGTCTATTTCCGCAGCGAGGAGGAAGTCGCGCGGGCCGTGGACGGCGTCGACTTCGAGGTCCGCAGAGCCGAGACGGTCTGTCTGGTCGGAGAATCGGGTTGCGGCAAGACCGTGACGGCCCTGGCGCTGCTGGGTCTGCTTCCCCGCCCGCCCGGGGAAATCGCCGGCGGCCGCGTGCGCTTCTGCGGTGATGACCTGCTCGATCGGGATGAAGCAGCCCTGCGGGCCGTCCGCGGCCGCCGCATCGGAATGGTGTTTCAGGAGCCCTTGACATCCTTGAACCCGGTGTTCACCATCGGCGAGCAGATCGCCGAGCCGCTGCGGATTCACCGATCGCTGTCCGAGAGCCGGATCCGGCAGCGCTGCCTGGAGCTGCTCCACGATGTCGGTATCGATGCGCCGGAGCAGCGGCTGGCGGCCTACCCGCATCAATTGAGCGGCGGTCAACGCCAGCGGGCGATGATCGCCATGGCCCTGGCGTGCGGCCCCGAGCTGATCATTGCCGACGAACCGACCACCGCTTTGGATGTGACCGTCCAGGCCCAGATTCTGAGGTTGATGAATCGGCTGCAGCAGGCCCACGGCCTGTCGTTGCTCTATATCACTCACGATCTGGGGGTGGTATCTCAGATCGCTGACCGGGTGTATGTCATGTATGCCGGGGTAATCGTCGAAACCGGTGCGGCGCAACCGCTTTTGCGCAACCCACGGCATCCCTATACCCGGGCGCTGCTCGAATCTCTGCCCAACCTCAGGAAACGGGGCAGTCGGCTTTACAGCATTCCGGGCACCGTGCCGCACCCGGCCTACAAACCGGCCGGCTGCCCGTTTCACCCGCGCTGCCCCGAGGCGATCGACACCTGCCGCGAGCACTTTCCCGGGATGTGCGTATTCGACGACGGTCAGGTCGCCCGCTGCCCGGTGGCGGCCGGACGCACGCTCACCGACTGGTGCATTACTTGAAATGGATATCCTCCGAGTCGAAAACCTGAAAAAACACTTCCCGGTCCGGCGCGGCATTTTTCAGCGCACGGTCGGCTGGGTGCGCGCAGTCGAAAACGTTTCCCTGGCCCTGGCTCCTGGAAAGACCATCGGGCTGGTCGGTGAAAGCGGCTGCGGCAAGACCACTGTGGCACGGATGATCCTGAATCTGCTCCCCGCCGATGGCGGCCGGATTCTCTACAAGGGAAATGACATCTGCGGATTATCCGACCGGGACATGAAACCGTTCCGTAAGGAAATCCAGATCGTTTTTCAAGACCCTTACGGGTCGCTCAACCCGCGCATGACCGTCGGCCAAACCCTGAGCGAGGGCCTGCGGATGACCGGAGCCCGGGGACGCACCGGCCGGCAAGAACAGATCGAGCGGCTGCTGGGGCTGGTCGGTATGGCGCCGACCGCCGTCGACCGCTATCCACACGAGTTCAGCGGCGGACAGCGCCAGCGCATCGGGATCGCCCGGGCATTGAGCGTCGAACCCGCGCTCGTCGTCTGCGACGAACCGGTCTCGGCGCTGGACGTTTCCATCCAGGCCCAGATCATCAACCTGCTGAAGGATCTGCAGGACCGGCTGGGGCTGAGTTATGTTTTCATTTCCCACGACCTGAACGTGGTGGGATACCTCTGTCACCACGTGGCCGTGATGTACAAGGGCCAGATCATGGAATACGCGCCGGCTGAACACGTATTCGAAAACCCGCTGCATCCCTACACCCGCGTGCTGTTGGCGGCCCGGCCCGATCCGGAGAGCGGGAAAGGACCGCCGGCCGCCGGGCTCGAAGGCGAGCGCCCGGAACCCGCTCTCACGCCAACGGAGGGCTGCCGCTTCCAGATAAAGTGCCCGGAGAAGCATGATCGCTGCCGGCTTTTAGGCCCGGAGCTGGCCCTGGTCGGGGACGATCATTGGGTCCGTTGCTGGCAGGCGCCGCCGCCTGCATCTGGAAGTTATTACTCCGGCAAGTAAACAGGTTCAACTTGAGCTGAGGTTCGGCGGGGCGGGTTTTCGGCCGCCGCGCACTGCAACCAATTCTTCAGGTGACCCTGCCACGCCCCCAAGCCGTCTAGAGGAACCGCGCACAGGCAGAGACGGCTGGCGGCTGCGTGGGCATCGGTTCTCCGGGGCTGTCCGGAACCATATGAAGCGCGCTTGCTGCCGTACGTTAGTTCGTTGAACGGATGGTTGCGGTGCGCTGCGGCCGAAAACCCGCCCCGCCGATGAATGACATGGCCGCATTGAACATATTTTATTGCCGGAGTAATAACATTGATTCGAGGTTCGCTTTTTGGCATGAAAAGCAGGAACCCGATTGCCGTAAGCCTTCACGAACAGGGAGCCGGGCCGTGTACGATACATCCTTGAACACGCCGAAATCGGAAATCGACGCGCGCATCCACAACCTCCAGGCCACGCTCAACCGTCTTGGCGTCGACGCCGCGTTGATCCTCCAGAAAACCGATCTGTTTTATTTTTCCGGAACGATCCAGCAGGCCAATCTTTATGTGCCCGCCAGCGGAACGCCGATCCTGATGGTCAACCGGATCCTGGAGCGCGCCGAGGCGGAGTCGTCGATCGAACGGATCGTCGCCCTGCCGAGCCCCAGCCGGATTCCGGAGATCCTTCGGCAGGCCGGGTTTCGCATCCCGGCACGGCTGGGGCTGGAACTCGATGTGTTGCCGACCAGTCTTTACTTCAGGTACCGGGACGTTTTCAACGGCGCTGAAACGCCGGACATCTCGACCGAGATCCGCCGGGTGCGCGCCGTGAAGTCTGCCTTTGAGATCGCGGTGATCCGCGAGGCCGCGCAATACTCCGACCGGGTGGCCGCCTGCGTCCCGGCGCTGCTCCGCGAGGGCATGACCGAAATCGAACTGGCGGGCCGGCTGGAAGCCGAAGCGCGCCGGCTGGGACACCAGGGCGTGGTGCGCATGCGGATGTGGGGCAGCGAGATGTTTTATGGTCATCTCTTGTCCGGGCCGTCGGGCGGGATCCCGAGCTACCAATCCTCGCCGACCGGCGGCAGCGGAACCAACCCGGCCGTGGCCCAGGGAGCAAGTTTCCGGCGCATCCAGCGCAACGAGCCGGTGATGCTGGACTACGTGTTCAGCCTCCGCGGCTATCTTTCCGACCACACCCGCCTTTTCTCCCTCGGGCCGATCCCGGAGGACCTGGTCAAGGCCCATTCCACCATGCTGGCGCTGCAGGTCGAACTCCAACGAATGGCCAAGCCCGGGGCGGTCTCCGGTTCGCTCTTCGACTTCGCCTGGCATTATGTTTCCGAACGCGGATATGCGAATCACTTCATGGGAGCCAACGACGAGCGCGTCCGGTTCATCGGCCACGGCGTCGGCCTCGAACTGGACGAATTCCCGTTCCTGAACGCCGGCCAGACCATGGAACTGGAGGAGAATATGGTCATTGCCCTGGAGCCCAAACTGGTTTTTCCGGGACGCGGCGTCGTCGGGATCGAGAACACTCACCTGGTTACAAAGACCGGACTGGAGCAGTTGGGACAGTATCCGGGCGAAATCACCGTGGTCTAACGCTGCGCCGGGCCATCCCGGCCAGCATCAGGAGGAACCGCATGGCAGCCGAGCTATCACCGCAGGATCTGAGAAAGCGCATCCGCAACGGTCAATGGACCCAACCCACCAGCGGCGCATCCAAGGGCTTCATCCAAGCCAACCTGGTGATGATGCCGCAGGAGCAGGCGTTCGACTTCCTGCTCTTCTGTGTGCGCAATCCCAAGCCCTGTCCGATCCTGGACGTGCTGGAGCCGGGCCGCTTCGAGCCGGCCATCGCCCCCGGAGCCGATTTGCGCACGGATCTGCCGCGCTATCGGGTCTATGAAAACGGCCAGCTCAAAACCGAAATCGAAAATGTGAGCCATCTGACCCACAGCGGCATGGTCAGCTTTTTGTTGGGCTGCAGCTTCTCCTTCGAAAACGCCATGCTGGCGGCCGGGCTTCCGATCCGCAACATCGAAGAAGGCAAAAACGTTTCGATGTACGTCACCCGCCGCGACTGTCGTCCGGCCGGGCCTTTCACCTCCAAACTGGTGGTGACCATGCGGCCGATGACCCCGGCTCAGGCCGTCCGTGCCGTGCAGATCACGACGCGATTTCATCTCACCCACGGCGCGCCGGTGCATATCGGCGACCACCGCGAGATCGGAATCAGAGACCTCGACCGGCCCGAATTCGGCGACCCGGTCACCATTCGACCCGGCGAAGTCTCCGTCTTCTGGGCCTGCGGCGTCACATCGCAGCTGGCCGCCACCTCCCTACCCTTGCCGCTGGTGATCACCCATTCCCCCGGATACATGTTCGTGTCCGATCTGAAAGATGAGGATTTGACAATTTTGTAGCTTTGCTCCTGCCATAAAACATTGTCGCGTCAAATTTCTTGACAGGCCGAAACGCTTACTGTAACCGTATCCAACTCATCGGAATTGCGCCAGGTTCTAATCAGGTTCACCGTTCAACGGTTCCCGGTTGTTTCAGTTTAGCCCCTGAACCCTGAACCCTGTATCTCAAACCACTGAACCCTGATCCATTCACCTTTAAGGAGGCCCGCCATGAAGAGTCCGCTGAAACATGCACGGTTTCTGTTCTGTATCTTGCTATTCACCACGCTGGTCGTTCCCAGCGCGGTGATGGCCGAGGAAATCAAGATCGGCGTTCTGTTTCCGCTGACCGGCGGCGCAGCCGCGGCCGGCCGTGAGCTGCGCTCGGGCGCGGAGCTGGCCCTCGACATTGCCAACAACGCGATGCCTGACATCAACATGACCATGGCCAAGAACGCCGGCATCAAGAGCATGGGCGGCGCGAAAATAACGCTCATCTTCAAAGATCACGAGGGAAACCCCACCTTGGGGGCCGACCTGGCCAAGAAGCTCATCCTCGACGACAAGGTCCACGGCCTCATGGGCGCCTACCACAGTTCGGTGACCAAGGCCGTCAGCGCTGTGGCCGAGCAGTACGGCATCCCCCTGATCAACGATTCCTCGACCTCGCCCGAACTGACCAAACAGGGCTACAAGTGGTTCTGGCGCACCACGCCGCACGACGTCTACTTCACCAGGGATCTGTTCGAGTTCCTGAAGGGCATGACCGAAGGCAAGGTCAAGGGGCTGGCCGCCGTGCCCAAGAAAGACATCACCAACCTGGCTTCGGCCTGCGAGAAGACCGAGTGGGGGGCCGCGGTATCCGAGCTGATCGAGAAATTCGGCAAGGATTACGGGTTTGAGGTCAAGAAGTCGATCCTCTACGCGGCCAAGGCCACCGACCTTTCCAGCGAGGTGCGCTCCCTCATCGCGGTCAAGCCGGATGCGATGTTGTTCGCGTCCTACACCTCCGATGCGATTCTGATGATGAAGACGCTCAAGGACCAGAAGGCCGCCCCCAAGCTCCTGTGGGGCCAGAACGCCGGATTCGAAGTGCCTGAATTCGTGAGCACGCTCGGCGATACCACGATCGGGTCCCTCACCCGGACCGTCTTCATTCCCAAAATCGCTCAAGTAAAACCCATCGCCGCCAAGGTCAACGCCATGTACAAGACCAAGACCGGCAACGATCTGAGCGGCGCCTCCGCCCGGTCGTTCACCGGTCTGCAGGCCTGGGTTCATGTTCTCGAAAAAGCCGGATCCGCCAAACCGGCCGATATCCAGAAGGCCGCCAACGCCATTGAAATCCCGGGCGATGAGCTGGTGGTGCCTTGGCAGGGCATCAAATTCGCCACCTCGGGAGATGATATCGGCCAGAACACCTTGGGGATGGGACTCATCGGCCAGTACCAGAAGGCGGCGGACGGCAAGATCGACCTGGAAATCGTGTATCCCTTCAATGTCGCCACTGCCAACATGATCTACCCCTTCCCGAAGTTCTAATGCGCTTCGATCGGATCATCCGGGCCCCCTTCTTTCGCCCGCACGGAGGAAGGGGGCCGGAGATCTATACCTGAAGAAAGAGGTTCCATGGACATCCTGTTGGGGTCCATTGCGTCCGGTATCCTGTTGGGAATGGTATTGTCCCTCGTCGCGCTGGGGCTGACCATCATTTTCGGTCTGATGGACATCGTCAACTTCGCCCACGGCGAGTTCCTGATGATCGGCATGTACACCGGCCTGCTCACCGCCCAGGCCACGGGGCTGGACCCGCTGCTGACCCTACCCGTGGCGGCCGGCGTCGGCTTCCTGCTCGGGGTCCTCTGCTACGGCGGATTCGTCAAATACCTCCTGCGCGGCCCGATGATCGCCCAGCTCCTCGGGACCTTCGGACTGATGCTGGTGCTGCGAAACATCGCGCTGCTTCTCTTCGGATCCGAAGACCGCGCGTTGCATCACGGCCTGCTCGTCGGCAAGAGCTTCGACGTCGGCATGGGCATCATCATCTCGGCCACCAAACTGGCCGTGGCCGTCCTGGCCGTGCTGTCCTTCGTCGGCGTTTGGCTGCTGATGAACCGGACCAAGATCGGCAAGGCGCTCACCGCGACCGCTCTGAACCGCCAAGGCGCACGCTACATGGGCATCCCCACCGAACGCATGAACGCCCTGGCCTGGGGCATCGGCGGGGCTACGGTGACCATCGCCGGGGCGCTCATCGTCAACTTCTGGTCGGTCAATCCTTACGTGGGACTGATTTTCACCATGATCGCGTTCACCGTGGTGGCCCTGGGCGGTTTCGGCAGCGTGCCCGGCGCTTTTTTTGCTGGACTCGTGGTGGGGTTCATCATGGAGATCCCCGGGTTTTGGGATTTCTTCGCCATCACGTTCGACATCGGCTGGATGGACGCCGTGCCCATGACCTCGTTCAAGTACACCTGGATTTACGTCAGCTATTTCGTGATCATGCTGATCAGCCCGAGGGGGTTGTTCGGATGGAAGCAATAAGAAATGCGCTGGATTTCTCCGACTTCCCGCGGATCGACCGCATGGTCGCACTGGCCGTGTTTTTGCTCCTGATGACCTTCCCGCTGTTTCCGCACTCCGCCTTTGCCATGGCGACCATGATCCAGTTTCTGATGTTCTCCCTCTATGGCATGGGCTGGAACACGATCGGCGGCTACGGCGGCCAAGTCGATCTGGGCAAGGCTCAATACGTGGGCATCGGCGCCTACACCACCACGGTCTGCCTGCTGCGCTGGGACATCCCCTTCTGGGTGTCGATGCCGCTGGGCGCCGGTCTTTCGATCGGGTGGTCGTTCATCATCGGCTATCCGCTGTTTAAACTCAAAGGCCACTACTTCGCCATCGCCACCATCGCCACCTCGCTGGTGCTCAAAGATATTTTTGAGGTCTGGAAATTCGTCGGCGCGGCCCGCGGCCTCGGCATCCTGCCCTTCAAATACCAGACGCCCGATTTCCTGCGGCTGATCTTCAAGGAAGACATCTACTACTACTACACCATCTTCGGCTTGTTCATCATCGGCTTGCTCTACATGAACTGGTTCCGCAAATCCCGGCTCGGCTTCCAGCTGCGCTCGATCAAGGACAACGAGGAGGTGGCCCGCTCGCTCGGCATCAACGTCCACTGGGCCAAGATCAAGACTTACGCCATCGCCACCGCCTTCGTCAGCGTCGTCGGCTCTTTTCACGCCGTCTACGTCAAGAACATCGAGCCGGAAGACACCATGAGCCTGGACATCTCGATCCTGATCGCGCTGATGGCCATGCTGGGCGGCGCCGGCTCCTTGTGGGGGCCGATCATCGGCGCCGGCGTCTTGATCCCGCTCAAAAGCTATCTGAAAGAGTGGCTGGGCGCCGCAGCCGGGCTGGTCGGAATCGACCTGATCATCTACGGCCTCATCATCATGATCATCTCGGCGTTCGAGCCCCGCGGTCTCTGGGGCATCGTCGAAAAGATCCGCCGGAGGAAACGCATCTGATGGCGCTGCTGGAGGTTCATAACCTGGTCAAGGCGTTCGGCGGCCTCAGGGCCAACGACGACGTGTCCTTCGCGGTGGCCCCGGGGGAACTGCTCGGCCTCATCGGACCGAACGGCGCCGGCAAGACCACTCTGTTCAACTGCATCGCCGGGATGGTTCCGCCCACGTCCGGCCGCATCGTCTTTGCCGGCGAAGATGTGACGGCGCTCGGCGCCCACGAGATGGCCCGGCGCGGCCTGGCGCGGACCTTTCAGGTTTACGTGGCTTCCGGCGATCTCAATGTTCTGGAAAACGTAATGGTGGGGTGCTTCATGCGCACCCGCTCGCAGTCTCAGGCCAGGGCCAGAGCGGAAGGCATTCTCGACGACCTCAGTTTAGGAAGCCTCAAGCTGAATCTCGTCAGCGAACTGCCGGTCGCCGCCCAGAAACGCGTGACCATGGCCACGGCCCTGGCCACTTCTCCCCGGCTGCTGCTACTCGACGAAGTGGCCGCCGGACTGAACCCCAGCGAAATCGAAGACATCATGGCCGGCATCCGCCACATTCACGCGAATCTCGGAATCACCGTGATGCTCATCGAACACGTCATGGAACTGGTGATGAACATCAGCCAGCGGGTGATCGTCCTCGACTACGGCCGGAAGATCGCCGAGGGTCCCCCGCGCGATGTCGCTCAGAACCCGCAGGTTATCAAGGCGTACCTGGGAGAACGCTACGTGCGCGAGCGGGCGGCAGACCAGAAGTGAGTCTGCACCTATTAAATCGAATTTCGCCACACGAGGGAGACCGACCGCAAGCCATGGCAGCGCCAATACTCGAAATCAGAAATATCAAGGTCCGATACTCCGGACTGCCGGTACTCCAGGGGATTTCTCTGTCGGTGAATTCCGGCGAGACCGTCTGTGTGGTCGGCGCCAACGGGGCGGGCAAATCCACTCTCCTGCGCGCGATCATGGGAACCCAGCGCGCCTTTGAAGGGCAGATCCTTTTTTCGGGCCGTGAAATTCAACGACTGCGGACCGAAGAGATCGTGCGGCTCGGAATCGTCTACGTTCCCGAGGAGAAAATGCTCTTCCGCCCCCTCGCGGTCGAGGAGAACCTGCTGCTGGGGGCCTATATTTTATCAGATGCACACCGAATTGAGGAAAACCTGGATTTTGTCTATGCTCTTTTCCCACGCCTCAAAGAACGCCGCCTGCAGCCGGCGTCCACTCTCTCCGGCGGCGAGCAACAGATGGTCGCCATCGGCCGAGGGCTGATGTCGCGTCCACAGATTTTGATGCTGGATGAACCGTCCCTCGGGCTGGCCCCGAAGCTGGTGGACGAGGTACTCGACACGGTCCGGCGACTCAAGACGGAAGGCATGACCATCCTGCTGGTGGAGCAGAACGTGCGTGAAGCGCTGGACCTCTCCGACCGAGGCTACGTCATCCAAACTGGGCGCATGGTCGGCGAGGGCAACGGGAAGGACTTGCTGGCGAGCGACACATTTCGCCAAGCATTTCTGGGCATATAGACGCTAAGGCCCTGCTTTCAATTAGGGTGCATTGGCTTGGGCTTTTCCGGGCAGACCATTGGGGCGGGCGGCGGATCGTCTCGGCCACGCCGAGACAGCAGGCTGACTGAAATTCGAAACAGCACAATGAACGCCCAGGCCGCGCTAACCAAAAAGAAAATTTTTCCGATAACGATATCCATGTTCGTCTTTGAATGCCGTTCCTTTATTCTGCCCTATCGGCCGGAATTCAAAAACCTTGAGGATGAAACCCGTTATCTCAAACTCCGCTTAAATGCGGCTATTATATCCTCAGTCTCCCGTAACGCCTCAACGGCCGCCTCCATCGACACCGCCTTAAAAGAAACCTCATCCCCAGGGGTGATCTGGCCGAGCAGGGGCAAGTCCGCAGAAATCACTGCGGCGATCTTACGGTAGCCACCGGAAGCCGTCTCGCCCAAAATGATAATGGGCTGGCCGTCTCCCGGAACCTGGATCACCCCTGACACGATTCCCTCTGAGATGATCGATTCGTCCAGTCCGGCGCTGCGGTGGACCACGGGACCCTTCAACCGAATACCCGTGCGGTCGGAGTCCGGCGATACCATAAAGGATGCGGTTACGAAGGTTTTCCGGCTCTCTTCTGCGAAGTGGCCATCCTGGGGACCCCAAACGATTCGCAGACGCCAGGGCGAAGTGTAGGCGGGAACCGCTTCGGGAAAAAAGGCTCTGTCCTCGAAACGAAAGGGCTCTTGAACGGCATTTACGGAAAGGATGTCTCCCTTGCGCAGCGCACGGCCATGGAAACCGCCGAATCCTGAAGAAAGGTTGGTCGACCGACTGCCCATGACGGTTGCCACCTGGATCCCGCCTGAAACCGCAAGATAGGCGCGGAGCCCGTTCGCGGGCCCTGAAAATTGGAGGATCTCGCCGTCTCGAACCAGGTGAGACCGCCACATCGGCACCGGCTCGCTGCCCCTCCGGTGCGGCCGCAGATTGCCGCCGGTGACGGCCACCCGCGTGTCCCTCAAGACCCTGATCCGCAGGCCCATCAAAGTGGTTTCCACCACGGCCGCGTTCTCATCGTTTCCGACCAGCAGGTTTCCCACCCGCATGGCGAATCCGTCCAGCGCTCCGCTGACGGCAACGCCGTAACGTGCGCAGCCGAATCGGCCCAGGTCCTGCACCGTGCTCATGATCCCAGGCGACAACACTTCGAAGGCATCCACCCCCGCCATATTTCAAATCTCCACTGGCCGCACGGCTTCGAATTTGACCCGGTCGCCCATCTCCAGCAGCGACGGCATAGGACGATGGGGGTCGAAAAGCTCGATGGGAGTCCAGCCGATGATCTGCCAGCCGCCGGGGCTGTCCACGGAATAAATACCCGTCTGGCGCTGGGCGATGCCCACCGATCCCTTGGGAACCCGCGTTCGCGGCGTGCTGCGCCGCGGCACGATCAGGGCTGCCGGCAGCTCGCCCAGGTACGGGTAGCCGGGCGTGAAGCCAATCATGTAAACCCGATAGACCATCTCCGTGTGAAGCCGGACCACCTCGTCGACGGAGATGCCGAGATGGCCGGCCACCCATTCCAGATCGGGGCCGTATTCCCCGCCGTAAAACACCGGTATCGTGAGCAGCTTCGCCGGCGGCAGGCCGCCGACGCTTGGCTGTACGCCGATCTCCGTGATGCGCTCCCTCAGCTCATTCGATCCGATCGCCAGCGGGTCAAAGACGACGAGAAGAGACCGATAGCCGGGGACCAGCTCGCGTATACCGGGCAGCCCGGCATTTGTGATTTGTGCCATGAGCTGCTGCACGCGACGATTGACACCCGGCGATATCGTCTCGCCGAGTTCAACGAGAAAGCTGCGGTCGCCCATGGGGCGAAACACGGGAGCTTCATACCCCCTATCGTCTTTCTTCATCCGGCTTCCTATCGAAAGCGTCAACCATCAAAAGGGACAAGAACTCAGAAAAACCCATGCAATCCGTTCGCCGCCCTCAGCCTTCGGTCTTCAGGGCCTCAATGCTACATAAAGGTTGCTGGCGGTTTGACGGCAACCCCCGCAGCTCCGAGCGTCTCGCGGATCTTTTTTACCAATACCAGGGCCTGGGGGTTGTCGCCGTGAACGCAGATGGTCTCGGCCTTCAACTCGATCTCGGGGCCTTCGATGGTCTTGACCTTGCCCTCCCTGACGAGCTTCAGCACCTTGGCTGCCACCACGTCGTTGTCGTGGATCACGGCGCCGGGCAGCTTGCGGGAAACCAATGATCCGTCCAGGTTGTAGGCCCGGTCGGCGAAGAACTCGAAGGCGATGCGGATACCGCGACGCTGCCCGATCAACTCGAGTTCGCGCCGATCGGAGCCAGCGAGCACAAACAGGATCAGCCGTTCGTCGAGCCCGGCCATCACCTCTGCCACCGCGTCCCAGATGGCGGGGTTCTTCACGGCCATGTTGTAAAGCGCGCCATGAGGCTTGACGTGTTGGAGCCGCGCTCCCTGCAGGGCAGCGACCGCTTGAAGCGCGCCGATCTGATAGGTGACGAAATCCCTGATCTCCGTCGGCGTCACATCCATGCTCCGGCGGCCAAACCCGACCAGGTCCGGCAGCCCGGGGTGCGCCCCGAGCCCAACTCCGTGATCTTGGGCCAGAGCGACGGTCCGACGCATGACGGCCGGATCTCCGGCATGAAATCCACACGCGATGTTGGCCGAACTGATAAGGGGGATGACATCCTCATCCAGGCCGAGCTTGTAGGTGCCGAAGCTTTCGCCGACGTCCGAATTGATGTCGATGGCGTTCAGGGACATGCGATGGTCCTCCGGTGCTGGGGTGCAGCGTTGGTGCCATAAAAAAGAGGGAACGGCAAACGACCCGTTCCCTCCTGGCTCTTCTTATGAAAAAGCGTGCTAACGCTTAGAGAACTGGAACCGCGCTCGGGCGGAGCGCTGGCCGTATTTTTTGCGTTCCTTGACGCGCGGGTCGCGCTTCACAAAACCGGCCTTCTTGAGGGTGCCGCGGAAATCCGGGTTGGCGGAAATCAAGGCTCGCGTGATTCCGTGGCGGATCGCCGCCGCCTGCCCGACCGGCCCTCCGCCCTGAACCGTGGCTCTGACATCATAAGCGCCGGTGGTATTCGTCAATTTGAGGGGCTGGACCAGTTCCAAGCGCGTGGTCTCCAGCGGAAAATATTCCTCCACCGGGAGGTTGTTGACAACAATGGCGCCATTTCCCGGCGTGAGCCATGTGCGGGCAATCGACGATTTGCGTTTTCCAGTGGCGTAATAAGCAGCTTGTTTTTCCATCCGGTTCCTCAATGATCGTATCAGTTTGTTTAGACTTTAAGGGATTCGGGGCGCTGGGCCTCGTGGGGGTGGTCGCCACCCGCGTAGACTTTGAGCTTCGTGTAAAGACGACTGCCAAGCTTGTTTTTGGGCAGCATGCCTTTGACCGCCTTGCGGATCAGCTCTTCCGGCCGTTTCTCCATAAGCTCCCGAGCGCTCACGGTTTTCAGCCCGCCGATATAGCCGGTGTGCCGGTGGTAGAGCTTCTGCACCCATTTCTTGCCGGTCAGCCTGATTTTATCCGCGTTGATGACGACGATGAAATCGCCGACATCCATATGCGGAGTGAACAACGGATTGTGCTTGCCCCGCAGGCGCGCCGCCACGGCCGACGCCAGCCGCCCAAGGACGGCGCCGCTCGCATCCACCACATACCATTTGCCCTGAACATCGGCATCTTTAGCACTATAAGTATACTTTTTCACGATAGACACTCCTGCACTTTCAAAATCGCATATATTTAGGCGATAATATGTTGCATGTCAATAACAAAAGAAAAAAACTGGAAATTTGCGGGCATCATCCGTCCGCCGCTTTGATCTCAACATCATACCCCCCGGCCGTTAGCAGTTGTCCTTCGTTTGAAAAAACGTACACCACCGCCTCGGTGTATGCGGATGAGGGGGGCGGGGTCGGCATCATATGCGAAAACGCCTTGGAATGGTTGATGGAGAAGGTGTAGCCCTTTTGTCGCCCGGTGGGTTTGCCTTTCGTCAGATCAACCGGCGGCATGGCCAACCATCGTTCGGGATCCGGGTCGCGGCCTTTGAAAACGACGATGACATGCCCCGATAGAGGCTTGCGCGATGGGCGGGTGACAGCCAATTTATAGCGCAGGTGGAGCCCTCGCCGTGCCGGATCCCATCCGGCGTAAAAATCCTGTACCGCAATACCTTCATCGACCCCCAGCGGAAGTCGTTTCCCTTCAACGGGCGCCGAGGATACCGTTGACTTTTCCGCCGGAATCGCTGGCTGCAAAGAGGCGTAAGGGTCTATGGTTTTCCCGGCACCGGTGCCGGGGTCGGTTTTGGGGCCGGGCGCCGGGCGGCCAACACCGGCGAGCGCCTCCCTCATTTTCGCTTCCACTAGAACCACGTGGGCGGTGAGCAGATCGCGTTCCTGGCGCAGCGCCTGAATTTGAATCTGGGACATCGACACTTGCTCCTGAAGCCCGTGCAAGCGCCGATGCAAGCCGGCATTGACGACCGCCAGCACAGCGACAGCGGCCAGGGCGGTCCCCACCACTCCGAGGGTCAGCCCAATCAGCGTCTTGATGCGCTTGAAGGCAATCACCTTCCCGTGATCACCGATAAAAAGCACTCTCCATCGCCGGTCGGCCGCCGCCGTATGATCCTCCGGCTCCAACCGTCTATTCTTTTCGGCACCGCTGTTCATCCGACGATCCGCAGGTCGATAGCGTCTCCCTTGCCGACGCCGAAATACTGCTGGGCGCTTCCGCGATTAACGGCAATTTCGAGATACCCGCGGCTTCCGATAACCGCCACTGGCTGCCCGATCTCCTCCTCGGCATACGTCCGGCGAAGGCCCATGATCGTCTGCCCGGCCAACCGGATCGTAATGGAGTGTTCATGCGGCCGGAGGTCCGGTGACGGCAGAATCGATGCATGAATATTGGTGAGCAGGTTTCCAAACCGGTCGATGTGCACAATGCAGCCGGTCAGGTGCCCGTCCGAGGACCATCTGGCGCGCAGGTGCCTCAACCGGGTCGTCTCGACCGGACTCACTTCCGGTCCCAGTTCGCGCGCATCCATTCCGTTCGACACGTGTGCGGCGGCCGGAGCCATAATGTCGCGGCCATGAAAGGTCGCGCTGACGCTGGATCGCCGCAGCGCCGGATTCTCCAGCCGGCGCAACGCGGCCGCTTGCGGAGGATCCATCAGTAGAGACAGAACACCGTTGTCCGGAGCCAGGAAACGGTGGCCGCCCGCCTCCAGATAGAGCAGCGCTCGCGTCGTTCCCACCCCGGGGTCCACCACCACCAGGTGGATGCTGCCCGGCGGAAAATACCGATAGGAGGATTCCAGCAGGAAGGCCGCCTGGATGATATCCTGGGGTTCAACCGCATGACTGATGTCAACCATCGTCGCCGAAGGGTTTATTCCCAGGATCACGGCCTTCATGAGTCCGACATATTCGTCCCGGACGCCGAAATCCGTGATGAGGCTGATGATCGTCATTAGAAGAATTTCTGCTGTACGTTGAATCCCAGGTGCCGATAGGCGGCCTCAGGCGCCTTCCGGCCCGATGACGTTCGTGTGAGAAATCCGATTTTCAATAAATAGGGCTCGACGATATCGACCAGCGTATCGGATTCCTCCTGGAGGGTGGCCGCCAGGGCTTCGATCCCCACCGGTCCCCCGTGATAGAATTGAATGATCGTCCTCAAATACCGCCGGTCGAGATCCGTCAGCCCCTGTCCGTCCACGCCCTCCAACTCCAGGGCCGCCGCCACACTCTGCCGGTTGATCAGCCCCTGCGAACGCACTTGCGCATAATCGCGGATGCGCTTCAACAGACGATTGACGATGCGCGGGGTCCCCCGCGAGCGGCGGGCCAACTCGAAGGCACCCTCATCGCCAATGTCGATATCGAGCAGACGCGCGGAACGTTTCGTGATCCGCACCAGCTCGTCCATTCCGTAGAAATCCAGGCTGCGGAAAATGCCGAAACGGTCGCGCAGCGGTGCGGACAGAAGGCCCACTCGCGTGGTGGCGCCCACCAGGGTAAAGCGCTTCAGCCGAAACCGGTGACTGCGAGCATGCACGCCCTTGTCGAAGACGAAATCGATCGCGAAATCCTCCATCGCCGGGTAAAGCAGCTCCTCTACCGATTTGGGGAGACGGTGGATCTCGTCGATAAACAGGAGGTCGCCGGAGTCCAGATGCGTTAGAATGCCGATCAGGTCGCCACCCTTTTCGAGGGCGGGTCCGGAGGAAAGCGTCAGATTCGACCCCATCTCGTTGGCGATAATGTGCGCCAGGGTGGTCTTGCCCAACCCGGGGGGGCCGTGGAGCAACACATGGTCGATCGGCTCGCTGCGCTGCGAAGCCGCTTCGATGGCAATTCTCAGGGTCTCGACCACATCGGACTGGCCGACGTAATCAACCAGCCGCCGCGGCCGCAACGACACAATTTCCGGCTCCAGGTCCTCCTCGTGCGCGCGCCCGGATACCAGCCCTTGTTTGTCGTCCGAAGTGTAAGTGATGATGTCGTCGGTCATGCTGGCACCCTACCACGCGAACCGCCCCTTTCACAACCATTCACGCCCGGCGGAACCCCGTCCATTCCCAAAGCGGTCGGCGGCATAGACCCCCGCCTTAAGCGTCCGGCTCACGGCCCGGAACCTCACCACGATACACTTCCTCAAAGAGCTCCTCCGGCGTTGCGATGCTGGGGCGGCGTTTGAACGCCTCGGTGATCATCCGTTTGGCATCGGCCATGCGGTGGCCCAGCTGGTTGACCATGACCTCCAGCACCTGCTGGGCCGCATCGTCGGCGGCCGGAGCCGGGGATTTCGGCTCGGTCCGCATGAGCGCAAACTTGCCCATCCGACCCTCCAGAGTGGCGATGATTTTCTGAGCCGTCCGTTTGCCGATCCCCTTCAGGCGGGCCAACGCATCGAGATCCCGTGCTTCGATGGCTCTGGCAATCTCCCCGACCGGCACCGTCATCGCCCTTACGGCCTTCAAAGGACCGATATCCTCTACGCTGATGAAATTCTGGAAGAACTCCTTCTCGATCTCATGGGCGAACCCGATCAATACGGGTTTGGGCTGGCGCTCGGTCTGTTGGAAATAAACATGCAATGCCAGGTCATCGCCGGCATGCCGTTCAGCCAAGGACTCCATCACCACGGCAGGCACCAGTATCTCGAAGCCGATCTGGTTGGCCAGCACGAGCAAGCGGTCGCTTTCCTTCTTAAGAATTTTCCCCTGGATGTAACCGATCACGGCTTTATCGATCCTGCCCTAGCGGCCGGTTTCCGGTTCCTGCCAACGCCAACGAGACGCCGCTTCCCTAATGCGCGGCCTGAAGTCGGAATCATCGGCACACCGCACTGCTTGGGAGGGGGCGATGGACGCAACGGAACAGTCCGATAAGCGCCAACCCCAAAGCGTCCGCTGCATGGTAGGGGCGAATGGGAACCGGGTGTTTCAGGTGTCGGCGCACGGCATTTTCCAACTGCACTTTGGATGCATTCCCGTTGCCGGTCAGCACTTGTTTGGCTTCGCGTACCGGAATCGCGGCGCAGCCGACCCCAGTGCGCGACGCCGCGACCATCACCACCCCCGACACCTGGCCGAGGGAGATCCCGGATTGAGGATATTCCTTCAGGGAAAAAACGTCTTCGACCACCATCATATCGGGGGATTCTTCCGAGAGCAGCCGGAGAAGCTTGGAGAAGATGCGATCGAGTCGTTCAGGCAAGGCGGCGGCGCTCGATGTGGTGATGCAACCGAAAGAGTATCTCTGCACCTTGAAGCCCTGGCCGCGGACGAAACCCACACCGGTCGCTGCAAGCCCGGGATCGACGCCCATGATCTTTACCATCGCTCCCAACCGGTTATCAACACCCCCATCGTCCGCCGAGAGACCGCGCTGCCGATCAGCGGAGCTCTTTGAGCTTGTCGGAAGCGGCCTTGGCCTCGGGGGTTTGAGGGAATTTCCGCACCAATTCTTCAAAGATCAGCCGCGAGTTTACCTTATCACCCAATGCGAGAAAGGCATGCCCTTGTTTCAGTAATGCAGACGGTACTTTGTTGCCCTTGGGGTATTTCTCGATCACCTTTTGGTATTCGAGGATGGATTTTTCGTAGGATTTTTCGCGGAAGAACGTTTCGCCGATCCAAAACTGGGCGTTGTCGGCATTGGCGGAATTCGGATAGCGCTGGATCAGTTCCTCGAATCCTCTCCGAGCCAGGCCGGAGTTGCCCTGGTCAAATGCCTGTTTGGCACGGTTGTACAACTCCTCCTCGGACGGGACTTTAGCGGCCGTCTCCGGCCTAATCTTCGATTCCGTTTTGGAGGAGGCTCCAGGGAGTTCAAGCTTTAGGTATTCCTCGATACGGGCCAGACGTTGCGCATGCTGGCTGCTCGCGTCTTCCAAACGAGGCAGTCTGTCCTCCCGCGGCTTATCACCCGATTCGGCGGCCGGCCCAGCCTTTTGACGCATGGCATGCTCGATTTCATCCATCCGGCCGGCAACCCCCCGGACTTCTTCGCGCAGTTCGTCGATCTGCGCCCTCAGGGAGGCAGACATCTGGCGCAACGCCTGTTCATTGCTCTCGCGGGCTCGGGCGATTTCATCGCGCCGACGGCGTTCCTCGGACTCGCGCAACTCGATTTCGCTCAACCGGGAGTCGATCGTCGTCACATCCCGGCGCGTCGCGCATCCATGAATGAAGATCAGCAGCAGCAGCGGGATCAGCATCCCCTTCCAGCGTCCTGAACGGCTCATACGAATCACCCCATCCGCTCTCTTGCGGACCATGCCCGGAGGCGATACAACAGACGGCAAACGACTCGCTGGTGCGTTCGTTTGCCGTCTGATGGGTTGCGCACTTTCGATGGAGCCGAGCACCGTTACGTCACGCACAACGGTTCTCGGCCAATCGCAAAGGTTCTAGTTGATCACAAAACCGTCGTTGCGGTTCTTCGCCCAGGCTTCCTCGTTCCGGCGGGGATCCAGCGGGCGCTCCTCACCGTAACTGATCGTTGAAATCCGCTTCGCGTCAATTCCGAGATCCACCAGGAATTTCTTCGCGGACTCGGCCCGACGCTCGCCCAATGCCAAGTTGTATTCGGCGGTGCCGCGCTCATCGGTGTTGCCTTCGATCAGCATCTTGGCAGCGGGATTGGCCTTCAACCAGTCGGCTTTTTTCTTCAGCAGGGCCTGGGATTCCAGCTTCAGGACGGATTTGTCGAAGTCGAAGAAAATCCGTTCGGTCATAAACGCCGGGACTTCAAGCTTGGCCGGAGCAGGTGCCGGGGCCGGAGCAGGTGCCGGGGCCGGAGCAGCGGGCGCCGGAGCCGGAGCCTGAGCCTGCACTTTTTTCTGGCATGAAACAGTAAACAGGAAACCGGGCATCACGAGCAGCAATGCCAACACCATCCAAAATTTCTTCTGCATGTCTTCCTCCCTTTTTCGTTGTAGGATTTTGGGTTGATGGTGATCAGTTAAATATACCTGAAGACCATTTGGGGTTCGTTTGCTCGCCGTTGAGAAGCAACAACCGGCGTTGATCGGTCCCGAACGCCGTCATCACATAAAGCCGCGAAGGTCCTTCGCGGGTACTGTTGAATACAATCAGGCTCCCGTCCGGAGACCACGAAGCCGACTCATTGTCTCCGCCGGTGTTCGTCAATTGCACCGGGTTCTGACCGTCCGCTCCGATCACGAAAACCTGCTGAAATCCGCCCACCTGCGAACTGTATGCAATCTTGTCTCCCCGCGGTGACCAGCTGGGTTGGGTATTGTACTTGCCCTCGAAAGTCAGTCGTCTTTCGTTGCCGGTATCGAGATCCAACACGTAAATCTGAGGACCTCCCGTCCGGTTGGAGACAAAGGCGATTTTTCTACCATCGGGAGCCCATGTCGGGGCGACATCGCTGCCACGACTGTTGGTCAGCTTTTTAATCATTTTTCCGGTGCCAGTCAACAAATAAATTTCCTGATCACCGGAAAAAGACTGGGTGGCCGCCAGCTCAAAACGGTTCGGCATGAAGACCGGCGTGATGTTCATACCCTCGTTGCTGATGACCGTTTCACGCTTGTCGGCCAGGCTCCGAATATAAATGTCGGGCTTTCCTCCCTTGTAGGAAGTATAAGCGATATGCTGGCCGTCGAAGGACCAGGACGGAAAAAGTGAAATGGAATCGTTATACGTCAGCCGCGTGGGGTTGTATCCGTCGAAATCACAGGTATAGATTTCTTTCTTGCCGGAACCGGTGGAGACGAATGCAATCCGGCTGTTGAAGATGCCCTGGTTCCCGGTGAGGTAGAAAACGACTTCGGCGCAAAATCGAAGAATCATCTTGCGGGTCTCAGATACATTGCCGGAATATCGCTTTCCAAGAATCTGACGCCCTTTGATGGTGTCAAACAGGCGCAGCTCCATTTCCACATTGTCGCCGGTTTGCCCATAGGTTCCGGTGGTGAGCAGTTCAGCACCCACCACCGTCCAGTTCTGGAACGTGATGTCGGCGGCGGACACACCGCTTTTCTGCGGATCGAAGAGAAACCCGCCTCGGTCCAGGATCTTAAAATAGCCGGTAAAATCGAGGCTGCTGGCCATAAAGTCTACGGCCTTGCGGGAGTTGTCGTCTTCACGCGCGCCGTTGGTCAGATTCTTGAACAAGGGGACGGCGAGGGGAATTTTGCGCAAAAACGGGTTGCGGATATCGATATACTGATACGTTTCACCGGATTGCTGCGCATTCGCAGCGCCGAGCATTCCGAGGAACACCATTGCCAGCATCCATCCGGTTGCTGCGTGTAGCCGTTTCGTCATTTTCTCCTCAATGTTTGAACGGTTCTGGACTATAATTCTATAGTTAGGCCGAATCGACCGGTTTTTCAATACGTCAGCGGATGCCCTCCGGCGTGAACCGAATGGCCACGGTGACGTACGGAGCCTTGATCATAGCAGGATGCGCCGCCACCGGGCTGGATTTGACTATGGCCTTGTAAGCCGAGTCATCCAGGTACGGGTTGTTGGAACGTTCTGAAAAGCGGATATCGGTAATTTCTCCGCTGGGCAGCACTTTGAACACCAGGCCGACCTTGAGGTTCTTGTCGCCGCCAGCCAACTGTGGTGAGAACGCCCAGTTACGCTCAACCTGCGATGCCACCGTCGCCCGGTAGATGTCAATGGGTTCGATCTGTCCGGGCCCCCCTCCACCCCCGCCACCGCTGAAGGCGCCTCCGCCCCCCCCCTGACCCGCTGTCGAACCAGTCGGCCCCGGCCGCGCCGGCGCGCTTTCGGCATCGCCGAATTTTTTCTTCAGCCGGTCAATGGCGGATGCTACCGAACTGGTGTCCGGCTCGCCGACCTTTTTTTCAATTCGCTCGATCGCGCGCTCGATCAGTTTCTGCGGATCCTTGGTGGCCTCTTTGAGCGACTTCTTTTCTTTGACCTTGGGCGGCGCAGTGGAGACTTCCGGCTTGGGCGGTGCCACGGGTACGGGTTTGGGCTCCGCCACGGAAACCGCCGGTTTTTCCGGAGCCGGTTTCGGAGCCTCGACCGGCTTGGGTTTTTCAGCCGGCGGTCCACCGTCGCCCGCAACTGGTCCCGGAGCGGGTCCGGGCCCCGGCAGCGACACCAGGTTCACGCTGATGGCACCCGGCGGCAAACGCGGTTTGGAAAAATCCACACGCACATAGAGAAGGCCGGCAATTACCAGCGCGTGCAGGCCGAACGATATGGCCACACAGGAGGCCATGGAACGGGCCAGGGCCTGACTCTCCGGGTCCCGAGACTTTCGCACAAAACGTGGGTCCATCATCCGCGTTTCGCTTTGGCCTTCTTGCCGTCTTTTTCAGGAGTGGCAGGCTCCGTCACCATGCCCAGTTTTTCGACACCGGCATCCTTGATCTGGGCCATCGCCTGCGCCACCATCCCGTAAGGCACCTCTCGGTCCGCTTTCAGGTAAACGTCAGGATTGGTGCGTCCCTGCAAAATTTTCGACAGCTTGTCCTGCAACGTGTCCAGGGTGACCTGGAAGTCGTTGATGTAGATCTGTCCGTCTTTGTTGAGCGTGATCATCAAATGTTCTTCTTTGGTCTCCAGGGGTTTGGAGGTCACCTGTGGCAGCGCCACATCCATCCCCTGCATCATCATCGGGGCCGTCACCATGAAAATGATGAGCAGCACCAGCATGACATCAACGAACGGCGTCACGTTGATCTCCGACATCAAGCTGTCGTGATTCTCGCCGGTCTTCATCCCTTTCTCCTTTCAACACGCAGGATGTCCCGTTCGATGATGTTGAGAAAGTCGGCCGAAAAACTCTGGAACTCGGTTTCGACAATACGGATCTTGCTTGTGAAATAATTGAAGGCGATAACTGCCGGAATGGCTGCCGCCAGGCCCGCGGCGGTCGCAACCAGCGCCTCCGAGATACCGGGCGCCACGACGGCCAGGCTAGCAGCGCCTTTCTGCCCGATGCCCTGGAAAGAACTCATGATACCCCACACGGTCCCGAAAAGCCCGATGAAGGGGGTCGTGTTGCCGGTAGTGGCCAGGAATGGGACCATTTGGGTCATGCGGGTCATTTCGGTGTTGATCGCCCGTCGCAGCGCTCGTTTCACGTTGTCGGTCGCCGCAAATCGTGCACTGAATGCAAAGTTCGGGTTGGCGACGGCATCGCCGGCATCCACCGGTTCCCCGGCCTGGCTGGTCTTTTTCAGCTCCATGTAAGCAATACGAAAGATCCGTGCCAGCGGGCTTCCGGGGAGCGCCTTGGCCTTGGCAAAAGCGCTTGAAAAATCGCGGCTCTTCCAGAAAAAATCGCTGAATTCGGCCGATTCACGCAGGGCGCGCCGGATGTAGCGATATTTGATCAAGATGATGGCCCATGAGGCGATCGAGAAGAACAGCAGCAGCGCGAGCACCATCTGGACGACGATGCTGGCGTTGCGGACCATGTGAATCAAATCCAACTGTGAAAAGTCCATGAAAGAAACCTCAGCTCCCGTTTTCGGATACAAACTGCGCAGGCCGGCTGGCTTTCAGGATCGCCGTGCGAGCCTGTCCGCGCCGAACCCGATCTGCGCAGCGGCTCTACCGGTGCTCGTGAAATGTCAAATGGTTAATATACCTTGTCTACAAGAAAAGTCAAAAAAAAAGAATTTTGGCGTTGCCTTCAGATGCGGTCTGGCGTAGAAACAGCTGTGCGTTAACGGGAGCCGCTATGAAACGAATTGCCGACCTGTTGTTTGAAGCCCGCATGTTGAAGGAAGTCCCGCGATCCGGCTTTCATTTTCTGGGGACCGGCCGCGAATCCATCGCCGAACACGTATACAGCACGACCTTCATCGCTTTTGTGATGACTCAACTGCACCCGGATATCGACGCCCGCAAATTGATGGGCATGTGCCTGCTGCATGATCTTCCGGAAGCCCGCACCGGAGACCTGAACTCCGTGAATAAGGCTTATGTCCGGGCCGATGAGCCCCAGGCTGTTGCCGACATGGTGCAGGGGCTCGCCTTCGGCCCGCAGATTCAGGGGCTGATCGAGGAGTACGCCGCCGGCAGCTCTCAGGAGGCGAAACTGGCGCGGGATGCCGACCAGCTGGCGCTGATCCTCGAATTGAAAGACTTGGACGACATCGGCTATCGCCCTCCCCAGACCTGGTTACCGCCTGTGTTGGGCCGCCTACGAACGGAAACCGGAAAGGCGCTGGCCGCCGCGATCATGAGCACGCACCGGGATGCCTGGTGGTGGCCGGCCGCCCAGGCCCGGGAGACGCCGACCTGAACCTATTTATCCGATTTATCCGAAACGTTTTCGAGCTGCTTTAAGGGTTGACATGCATGCCTCGTTTTTCTAAAAAGTCCTAATCTATAAGGTAGCCTTCGTCATGGCACTCGGACTCAGCCATAACCAATAACTGCCCTCATCGCCGGAGGTATGCGTATGAACTGGTTTTCCGCCGCCCTCGGGTCATCCGTCGGGAAGAAACTGATGATGGCCTTGACCGGACTGGCCTTCATCGGTTTTCTGGCCGCTCACCTGGCCGGCAACCTCACGATTTACGGAGGCAAAGCAGCCTTCAACGGTTACGCCGAAAAGCTGCAATCGCTGGGGCCCCTGCTTCACCTTTTTCGCGCCGGCCTGATCACGTTTGCGCTGGTGCATATCCTGACTGGGTTGTATCTGTTTCTGCTTAACCGTAAGGCCCGACCCGTCGGTTACCGCATGCACGCGTCCGCCGGCGGACGGACGCTGAGTTCCCGGACCATGCCTTACACCGGGATCGTCATCCTGGCCTTCGTGATCTTTCATCTCTTTCATTTCACCTTCGTCGACAAGACATCCACCACCGTTTTCGACATGGTCGCCGCCGCTTTCAATCAGCCGTTTTATATGCTGCTTTATGCGATCCTGATGATCGTTGTTGCGCTTCACGTCAGGCATGGGTTCTGGAGTGCGTTCCAGACCCTCGGCGTCAATCACCCCAAGTACATGCTGACGGTCACGACCGTCAGCTTCGCGGCGGGCGTTATCGTCGCGTTGGGGTTCGGCCTGCTGCCGCTTGTCATCGCGCTGTGGTACTAGCGTTTACAGAAAGGACCCCCCATGCGCCTGGATGCCAAAATTCCTGCGGGCCCCTTGCCCCAGAAATGGGACCGCCACCGGTTTGAGCTGAAGCTCGTCAACCCCGCCAACAAACGCAAATTCGACATCATCGTCGTCGGCACCGGTTTGGCCGGCGCCTCGGCCTCCGCCAGTCTGGCAGAGCTGGGCTACAACGTGAAGACGTTCTGCATTCACGACTCGCCCCGCCGCGCGCACAGCATCGCGGCCCAAGGCGGCATCAACGCCGCCAAAAACTACCCCAATGACGGTGACAGCATCTGGCGGCTTTTCTACGACACAGTCAAAGGCGGCGACTTCCGTGCACGCGAGGCCAACGTCTATCGCTTGGCCCAGGTTAGCAATTTAATCATCGATCAATGCGTTGCTCAGGGAGTTCCGTTTGCCCGCGAATACGGTGGGCTGCTGGCCAACCGCTCCTTCGGCGGAGCGCAGCTGTCGCGCACGTTCTATGCCCGCGGTCAGACGGGCCAACAGCTCCTTCTGGGGGCTTACAGTGCCCTGATGCGCCAGGTAGCAACCGGTAAAGTGCGCATGTTCCCTCGCCGGGAGATGCTGGATCTGGTGCTGGTTAACGGCCAGGCCCGCGGCATCATCGCGCGCAACCTGGTCAACGGCGAAACCGAACGCCATGAAGGGCATGCGGTGGTGCTGTGCACCGGTGGCTACGGCAATGTTTATTATCTGTCGACCAACGCCAAGGCCTGCAACGTGACCGCCACGTTTAGAGCCTACAAGCGCGGAGCCGGTTTCGGCAACCCGTGTTTTACCCAGATTCATCCCACCTGCATCCCCGTGCACGGCACCTACCAATCGAAGCTCACGTTGATGAGTGAGAGCCTGCGCAACGACGGACGGGTGTGGGTGCCCAAGACGCCGGGCGACCAACGCAAACCCAGCCAGATCCCGGAAGCCGAACGGGATTATTTTCTGGAGCGCAAGTACCCCAGCTTCGGCAATCTCGTGCCGCGCGACGTAGCCTCGCGCAATGCCAAGGAACAGTGCGATCAGGGCAAGGGCGTGGGCGGAACGGGTCTGGCCGTCTACCTCGATTTCGCCGACGCGATCCAGCGCGACGGCCGGACGCTCATTGCGAAAAAGTACGGCAATCTTTTCCAGATGTACGAAAAGATCACCGGCGAGGACCCCTATGAAACGCCGATGATGATCTACCCGGCCGTGCATTACACGATGGGCGGGCTGTGGGTGGACTACAATCTGATGAGTACCATCGACGGGTTGTTTGTCCTCGGCGAAGCCAATTTTTCAGACCATGGCGCCAACCGGCTGGGAGCCAGCGCGTTGATGCAGGGGTTGGCCGACGGGTACTTTGTGATTCCCTATACGATCGGGGGCTACCTGGCCGGATCGCGTTTTGCGGAGGTGAATAACGATCATCCGGCCTTCACCGATTCCGTCAAGCAGGTTCAGGAGCGAGTCGCCAAGCTCCTGGGCGTACGCGGCCAGCGCACCGTCGACGACTTCCACCGCCAGCTGGGGTTGGTGATGTGGGACCACTGCGGCATGGCCCGTACCAACGACGGGCTGGCAAAAGCCCGCACCCGCATACAGGAGTTGCGCGCGGAGTTCTGGCAAAACGTGCGAGTGCCCGGAACCGGGCGCGACTTCAACCAAAGCCTTGAAAAAGCGGGGCGGGTAGCGGATTTTTTGGAATTTGCCGAATTGCTGATCCTGGATGCACTCGCGCGGCAGGAATCCTGTGGCGGACATTTCAACGAGGCCTTCCAAACCGAGGAAAACGAAGCCAAACGCGACGACGCCAATTTTTGCCACGCGGCCGCCTGGGAGTTCGCCGGAGAAGACAAGGATCCCGTTTTACACAAGGAGCCTTTGGTGTTCGAGAACGTGCACCTCACTCAAAGGAGTTACAAGTGAGCAAGACCATTCACCTGACGCTGAAGATCTGGCGGCAGAACGGTCCGAACGATAAGGGCCGTTTCGAGACCTACCCGGCCCAGAATATCTCGACGGACATGTCGTTCCTGGAGATGCTGGATGTGGTCAACGAACAGCTGACGCTGGAGGGCAAGGAGCCGATCGCTTTTGAACACGACTGCCGCGAAGGCATCTGCGGCACTTGCGGCACCATGGTCAACGGCCGGGCCCACGGCCAGCTCAAAGGCACCACCCTCTGCCAGCTGCACATGCGCCATTTTTCCGACGGCGACACCCTGGTGATCGAACCGTTCCGTGCCCGGGCGTTCCCGGTAATCAAGGATCTCGTGGTCGATCGCAGCGCGCTGGACCGTGTGATCCAGGCGGGCGGTTACATCTCCGTCAGCACCGGCAATGCGCCGGAGGCCAACACGTTGCCGGTCCCGCAGGATCGCGCGGAGCGCGCCATGGACGCCGCCGCCTGCATCGGTTGCGGGGCCTGTGTCGCTTCGTGCCCGAATGCCTCGGCCATGCTTTTCGTGAGCGCCAAGGTTTCCCAGCTATCTCTGCTGCCGCACGGCCGCCCGGAGGCTGCCCGGCGGGCCATCGGCATGGTGCGGGCCATGGACGGGTGCGGGTTCGGAAACTGCTCCAATCATCGGGAGTGCGAAAAAACCTGTCCGAAAGAGATCTCCATCGTCAACATCGCGCGCCTGAACCGCGAATACGTCAAGGCCACGTTCATCTCTCAAGAAAGCTAGTAACCCCGCCTTTTCGGAAACGCCCCCGCCCGCCAAACGGGCGGGGGCGTTTTCATTCGACAGCTGTCAGCGTTGCGTGAGCAGGTCTTGCACCGTCTGCAACAGGAGCGGAATGTCGAAGGGCTTGGCCAGCACGTGGCTGAAACCGAGCGTCGCCAGTTCGTCCAGCTTGGGATGGCCCGGATGACCCGTCGTGATGATCACTTTAATTCCGGCGAGTGCTGGCTCGGTCTTGATGCTGCGGCAGACTTCCAGCCCGTCCATCTCCGGCATGAACACGTCCAGTATGAGCAGATCGGGACGGTAGGTCCCCAGTCGAATCGAGGCCTCAATCCCGTTCGAGGCTTCCTCCAACAAGTAAGCGCGCGGCAGGGCCAACGCCTCCATCAGGATCTGGCGAACCATCGGATCATCGTCCACCACGAGGATCTTGGCAGCTTGGCGCTCCAATCGGCTGGGCAGCCGAACGGTGAAAACCGTGCCGCCGCCCGGTCGGTTCTCAAAAGCGACGTCCCCGCCATGGGCTTTGACCAGGCTATACGTCACCGACAACCCGAGCCCGGTCCCTCCCTGGGCTTGTTTGTCACTGACGAAAGGCAGAAAGATGCGATTGGCGATGGCCGGCGAGACGCCTCGCCCGTTATCCGAAACCTGGATCCAAACCCGTCCGTCATTGAACGCCACGCCCGTCCGAATCGATAGTTCCCCCTGCTCGTGGTCGATGGCCTGAGCGGCGTTGATCACCAGGTTCAAGACGATCTGCTCGATGTTGTGCAGATTGCCCGTAATCTCGGGCAAATCCTCCGCAAGTCCCAGATGGACGGCCACGCCGGCCTTGCGCAGGGTGCTTTGCGACAAGCGCAGGGCATTACGAACCGCCGCGTTGATATTGAGCGGGCCTTGATCCGAGATGTTGGACTGACGCGAGAAATTCTTGAGGTCCGAAACGATTTTGGCCATCCGCTGAGCGGCCATCCCCATATCGGCGATCAACTGCGGAAGGTGCTCCTGAAGGAAATCGTACGTGAACCCGCCGAATTTCTTTTCAGGTTCGTCGCGGCGGTGGGCGGTCAGAACGGGCAGCAGGTCCGCCCAGGTTTTTTGCAGCAACGGAAGGTTGTACAAAATGAGATTGAGCGGGTTATTGATCTCGTGGGCCACACCGGCCACGAGCGTTCCAAGGGCCTCCATCTTCTGAGCTTGTTGCAGCTGCCGCTCGACGTCCCTCAACGCCCGATCGGTCTTGCGCAGCAACGATTCCAGGCGCTGGCATTCGTCGCAACGGTCCGCCGGCTTCGGAAGCCTCTTGGTCGAAGCAGGATGGTCTTCGGTCATTGGGCCATACCTTAATAGCGAAGTGGTCCCCCGTTGCATGCACCCGAAGGGATCGTTTCGACACGGACACCGGCCGGTCAAGCCGCTCTTTCCAGTTTCACGTCCCCTCCCCCCAACCGCCGGGCGGCTTGAGTCACCTGAGGAGTGAGATCTGTAACCAGCAATTGGACCTTTCGCCCGTTGACCGCTGCCGCAGGCGGTGGTTCCTGATTTTGGAGGTGCTCCGCCACCCGAGAGACCAGACCCGCGGTGGCCTCCACCAGAACCACCTGCGAGCCGATTTTACGCTGAATGACCTGCCGCAGGGCAACGAACGCACTGCTTCCGAGGATCAGCGTATCCACATCGCGTTGTTTGATGGCGCGCACGCCGCGTTTGACGACCATGGCGGTTTCGCGTCGCTTCTGCCACCCTTCCTCGACCAGCGGTGCCCACAGAGGGCAGGCCGCCACAAAAATATCGGCTGGTGCGCACCGCGCGCGGATCAATTCCTCGTACCGCCGGCTTTCGGCCGTTGCACGGGAGGCGACCAACCCGATGCGCTTCCGATGCGAGCGTGCGATCGCCATCTCGGCGGCTACCGTGGTAATGTCGAAGAGCGCTTTACCGAAGCGGTGATACAAGGCATCAAAAGCAACCGCCGAAATCGTGTGGCTGGCTGTCACTAGAATCCGGGCACCGCAGCGCCATACGTACTCCGCACCCTCCAGCGCCCCTCGTATGATCGTCTCGGCGCTCCGGTTGCCGTATGGCGCATGGGCCGTATCCGAATAATAAACGATATCCTGTCCGGGAAGCTTTTTCAGAAGCGCATCGACGATGTAAAGCCCCGCGACGCCAGCATCGATGACTCCGATCACAACCACCTCATGATGCAGCGATTCTTGCGATCGCTCCGCGCAGCCCAACCAGCAGCGGGCCCGGTTTGTCTGCGGACGTTGCCTCTACGGATTCGGTGCCTCAGTGGCCAGAATCCGCCGAACGCAGTCCCGTACCTGATCGAGAGAGACATCCTTGCGCATACCGGGGCATAGGGCCGCCATGATTTTCCAATTGAAGGCATCCGCCACCACGCTTTCGATAAAGGGCCACCGGCGGCACATACGAGGCTTCACCGGATGAATGGTGCAGGTCTGGTCCCAAAAAATGCAATAACCGTCCGCGCGCTGTGCCAGCAAGTACCGCTCCCCGGAGGGCCGGCAACAGCGGCTCATCAGGTCGGATAAATCGTCTCCAAGGAACTCGGCGATAGCTGCGATATCTTCGCGGCTGACGTACGTCCCGCCGAAGCCCCGGCAGCAATCGCCGCAACGCGTGCAGCCGAATAGGTCGGCGGCGGTCAGGTTAGACGATGGCACGGCGCGAATCCATCGCTTTCTTGAGGGTCACCTGATCCACATATTTCAGATCACCGCCCATGGGAACCCCCGCAGCGATACGAGTCACGGTGATGGACCGACCCTCCAAATGACTGGCGATATAAGCGGCGGTAGCTTCGCCTTCGACGCTGGTGCCGGTGGCCAGCACGACCTCCCGGACCCCGCCGGCGGCTACTTTCTGGAGCAGCTCCCGGATCCGAAGTTCATCAGGACCCACCCCGTTCATGGGAGACAGCACTCCGGACAGCACGTGGTAATGCCCGTTGAATGCGCCGGATTTCTCCAGCGCGACCAGGTCGCCGGGCTGTTCGACGACGCACACCACCGAGCCATCACGCGCCGGGTTGCTGCAGATGGCGCAAAGGTCGCCGTCGGCCAGCGAAAAACAGCGTGAACAGAGCTGAACCTTCTGTTTGACATCGAGAATGCTGCGGCCCAATTCTTCCACGAAACGGTCCGTCGTATAGAGCAGATGAAGCGCCAGGCGCTCGGCGGTCTTTTCTCCGATCCCGGGAAGCCGAGCCATGCATTTAATCAGCTGGCGGATCGGGGTGGGATAGAAGCTCATGCGATCACATCAACCCCGGCAGATTCAGGCCACCGGTCAGTTTACCCATTTCCGAGGCAACCATTTCCTGAGATTTGGCCAACGCATCGTTGACGGCGGCCAGGATCAGATCTTGGAGCATTTCGACGTCCTCCGGATTGACGACTTCCTTTTCAATCCGAATCGACACGACCTGGTGCCGGCCGTTGGCTATCACCTTGATCATGCCGCCGCCGACGGCGGACTCCACCGTCCGATCGGCCAGCTCGGCCTGCATCTTGATCATCCGCGCCTGGAGCTGCTGCGCCTGCTTCATCATTTGGCCCATGCCCTTCATTTATCCACCTCCTGTCGAATCTGCACATCCACGAGCTTGCCGTTGAAGATTTCAATGGCATCGGCCACCACGGGATGGTTGAGCGTCTCTTTAACCTGGGTGTGGTTGCGATCACGTCGCTCGGTCGATGAAACTCCGCTTTCATCGACGGCGATCACCGTCACTTCCGGCTGTCCCCCGAACTTCTCCGCACAGACTTTTCTGATCAGCGACAAATGTTTGTCACGCCGCAGCATCGAGCTGAGGAACTGGTTGGCTGGAGCGACGATCTCCACCCGATGGGAATCAGCGTGACGAAGACTGCATTTCCTGAGATTGGCGCCCAGGCTGGGGTAGCTGTGGGAAACGGTCTGGGCAACATCTTGCCAGGCCGCGGTCAGGCCGCTTTGCGAATCCGCCGCGGAAGCGCTGCCTCCCCGCTCCCGGATCGTTTCAGCCGGCGACGGTGGCGCATCGACCTGCGGCCGATCGTCCGAGCGGTCGGGCGCTGCTGCGGGTCGGACCGCATCCGCGTGAGGTGACGCTCCCCGAACGAACGGGGAGCAACCGGCTTCCGATCCGCCGATCTCCCTCCGCAGATCGTCCACCTTGCGGATGAGCGTGTCGATGGAGAGCGCCGTGCGAGCATGCAGGGATCGGAAAAACGCCATCTCCAACGCCAGCTTGGGCTGCGGCGAAAGCCGGACGGCGGTTTCTTCCCCATAAAGAATATCCAGGATCTGCTGAAGCGTGGCGCTCGAAACCTGCCGGATTTGGGCCTGCAGCAAATCGATTTCGTCGGCCGGCAGATCGACCGCCTTGCGCGGTTCTGGGGTGGTCTGAATCACCCACAGATCCCGAAAATACTCCAGCAGGTCCGAAAACAACTTCTTGATGTCATGGCCGCGGTCGAAAAGCTCATCGAGAGAGGATAGAAACGGCAACGGTTCACCGACCAATAACGCATCGGCCAGCTGTCGCAACTGGCTGCGGTCGATGACCCCCAAGGTCTCCAGGATCTGGGAATGGGGAATCTTCTTCTGGCCGCAGGCAATGACCTGGTCCAGCAGGCTGAGGCTGTCGCGCACGCTGCCGCCGGATTCCCGTGCGATCAAATCCAGGCTGGCTGTATCGATTTCGATCTCTTCCCGGAGGCAGATCGCCGCGAGATACCCGGCAATGGCAGATACCCGCACGCGCCGAAAGTCGAAGCGCTGGCAGCGCGACAGGATGGTGATCGGGATCTTATGCGCTTCGGTGGTGGCAAACATGAAGATCACATGCGCGGGCGGCTCTTCCAACGTTTTCAACAATGCATTGAAAGCCGGGGTGCTGAGCATGTGCACTTCGTCGATGATATAAATCTTGTAAGGGCTGTGGGCGGGCATGTATTTGACGTTCTCCCGCAGCTCTCGAATCTGATCCACGCTGTTGTTGGAGGCACCGTCAATTTCGTAGACGTCCACCGCGTGGCCCGCGGTGATGTCCTGGCAGGAGCGACATGCGTTGCAGGGAGCGGCCGAGGACGCCGCCCGGCAATTCAACGCCTTGGCCAGAATGCGCGCAACCGTGGTCTTGCCCGTTCCGCGCGGGCCGGCGAAGAGGAGTGCATGCGCGACCCGTCCGGCGGCCAACGCATTGCCGAGCGTACGGGTGATGTGCTCCTGCTCGATGACATCCGCAAAGCGCTGAGGCCGGTATTTTCGGGCTAATACGAGATAGGACATGTCACTGGATGTCGGGTTTCACTCAGATGAGTTCAAACAGCAGAATTTTCCGAGGAACCATGCCGGCCCGCTATGTGGCCCAAAAAAGTGGCGGAGAGAGTGGGATTCGAACCCACGGTGCCGGTATTAGCAGCACACACGATTTCCAGTCGTGTTCCTTCGGCCAGCTCGGACATCTCTCCCGGAAGCGGGTCTTTCCAAACAGGACCCTGCCTTCATCTGGTTGCCGGGGTGCCCATCCCGCGCATGGCTGGGAATGGCGGAGAGGGTGGGATTTGAACCCACGATCCCGTTTTTGACAGGATACCGCTTTTCGAGAGCGGCGCCTTCAGCCACTCGGCCACCTCTCCGGGCCCACATCTCAACGATCGGCAAATTGTTTTTTATATCGTTTTGAGCACGGCTTGTCAATTGCTCTGAACGGCTCGAACGGCTCTGAAGCGGGCGAACTGCGCTCAACGTCAGCGCAGCGAATCGGTTTCCGCTCCCGCCGGAGACGGTTTCAGGGCGAAAGCAGGCTGTGCATCTCTTGCGAATAGGTTCCGTTTTCGTCGTACATGATCAAGGGCGGTGGAAGCGTCAGCCCCGGCCCGCCGTTCTTGATGCCTTCGATCAAGATGAGGCGTGCGTTCGATAGCCGGTCGGAATGAACGCTTCGCAGGCGCTTCGGCTCGATCTGCTCCGAGCGCAGCTGAGCAAGAAGTTCCGCAGCCCGCTCGGCGGTGTAAATGACCACCAATCGACCACCTGTTTTCAGCAGCCGCCGCGCGGCCCCGACCAGATCCGCAAGCGTCATGGCTATTTCATGACGGGCCAACGCCCGTTGGGTATTGGGGTTGACCCGACCGGACCGGCCGCGTCGATACGGTGGATTGGAAACGATCCAATCCACCGGACCGCCGAAGGCGCCGGCACCGATCTCCCGCAAGTCGCCCCTCAGGATGGTCACTCGGGGTTCCATCCGGTTGGCGCGAACGTTTTCGACGGCCAACGCCGCCAGATCCTCCTGCACCTCGACACCCCAGACCCGCACATCGGGCCTGCGAAACGCCAGCAGAATGGGGATGATGCCGCATCCGGTCCCGAGGTCGACGATCGTCTCCCCCGGACGCGGATGCAGGCAACCCGCGAGGATAACGGCGTCAATGGAAAACCGGTAACCGCGACGCTCCTGCTTCAAACGGACGCCTCCGCCGAAAAAGACATCCTGGGTCAGTGGCTCCAGACCGGACGCCATCAATTCCTCAGGATTCGGCGTACCGTTGCGACGCGAAGGAAGGTCCATTTTCTCAGAACGAGCCGACTTTGAATTTGATGTCACTGACCAGCGACTGCCCTAAATCGTCATTCAGACGATTCACGATCTCTTTTTTTTGAAACTGCAGATGATGGAGCCAGGTGGAGCTGGTAACATAAACCAGCAGAAGGGAACCTTTAAATGCCGCAGGCCGTGCATTGCGGGCGATGTTTTCCCCGACCAGACGATCCCACACGCGCCACACGCGCAGCATCCCCTCCTCCGCTTCGGGTCGGTAGCGCTGCAGCAGGCCGGGAAGAATCCCGCCAATGTGAGTGGCGCTATTGGATTTAGTACCCATATTCCATGATCCCAATGCGCCATTAAGCCAACAATGCTTAAAAATGTCAAGGAAACCAATGGGTACAGACCCGATTCGGCTGTGGGGGCAGGATCGGGGCGTTGCTTTTTTCTTGACTTGATGCAGTGGGTACCTTAACAGTATTGCGTAGGCCGCAACCTACGGCAGCGAGACGAACTCGCAGACTGGAGTAAGCCGTTGCGTCGCCGCGGGGATAGTCGCAAGCGTAGACCCGCTGGCATAGAACCAATCGCATGGTTCAACCGCCGTGGTCCAACGGAGCGGCTCAAATCAATAATCACAGAATAATGACAGGGAATTCAGCATGAGTTGGGATTGGGAAAAACTGAAGCAACAGCAACGCGGGCCGGGTGGCATCCCCCCTCAGGTGGATGAAATGGTCAAGCAGTTTAAGAGGTTTAAGCTCCCAGGCGGTCCAGTGGTGTTAGGCATTATCGCCGCCGCGCTGATAGGGCTGACGGCTTTCTACACGGTCAATCAGGATGAAGTCGGCATTGTGCAGCGCTTCGGACGATACATCGAAACCACCCAGCCGGGATTGAATTTCAAGTTTCCGCTGGGCATCGACACCGTAACCAAAGTCAATGTCAAGCGCGTTCAGACTGAAGAATTCGGAGCGTCCGTGGCCGAGGTGGACTTCCGATCACGAACCAAACCCGGTTCGGAAACGGCATCCGTCGCGCTCATGCTCACAGGCGACCTGAATGTCGCAGTCGTACCATGGATCGTGCAATACCGGATCAAAGACCCCTATAATTATCTCTTCAAAGTCGCCAACGTTCGCAAGCTGCTCACCGACATGTCCGAGGCGGCCATGCGTCTGGTGGTGGGAGACCGGAGCATCAACGAGGTCATCAGCAAGCGCGACGAAATCGCCATCGAGGCCATGGGCCTGCTCCAGCGGGAACTCGACCAGGCCGAAACCGGGATTCATGTCGTCACGATCGAGATGAAGAAAACCAACGTGCCGTCCGCCGTCCAGCCCTCCTTTAACGAGGTCAACCAGGCCACCCAGGAAAAGGAGCAGATGATCTATCAGGCGAACGAAGATTACAATAAGGCAATTCCGACGGCGCGCGGCGAGGCGGAACGGACAATCAAGTCGGCGGAGGGCTATGCCCTGAACCGGGTCAACCGGGCCATCGGCGATGCCGCACGCTTCCGGGACGTGTACGAGGAATACCGCAACGCCAAGGATATCACCAAGACACGCCTCTACCTCGAAAACATGCGCAGCCTGCTGCCCAAGCTCGGGCCGATCTACATCGTCGACTCCGAGCAGAAAAACACGCTGCCATTTCTCAACTTCACGAAACCGGGTGGTAAATAGAATGAAAACAAAAGGAATTTTTATCGCCGTCCTGATCGCCGCCGCGGTCGTCGTGTACGAATCGGCCTTCATAGTCAGTGAAACCGAGCAGGTGGTGATCACTCAGTTCGGAAGGATCGTCAGAGATCCCATCATGGATCCGGGGCTCAAGTTCAAAATTCCCTTCATCGAAAAGGCCACCTTTTTCCCAAAAAACATTCAAGAATGGGACGGGGAGCCCGGACAGATTCCGACGCTGGACAAGACGTTCATTTGGGTGGATGCCTTCGCCCGCTGGAAGATCGTCGACCCCGTGAAGTTCTTCCAGACCGTCAACAACCGCTCCAACGCCGTCAGCCGTTTGAACGACATCATCGATCCGGCCGTGCGAAATTTCATCACGTCTTACAAACTGATCGATGCCGTGCGCAAGTCCAACCGGGAACTGGACACCTCCGAGGTCGGCCTGGAAGACCAGGAAAAAAAGCCGCAGAGCCATTATGTGATCAGCCTCGGCCGAGAAAAAATCACCCAGGGGATCCTTGAGCAGGCGCAACCCAAGGTGTCTCAGTTCGGAATCGAACTGGTGGACGTAAAAATAAAGGGTATCAATTATGTAGAGGAGGTCCGCAAATCCGTCTATGACCGCATGATCGCCGAACGCAAGCAGATCGCCGAGAAATTTCGCTCGGAAGGCAAGGGCGAGGCCCAGAAAATACTCGGCCAGAAGGAAAGAGACTTGCAGCAGATCACGTCCGAAGCCTATCGTGTTTCACAGGAAGTCAAGGGCAAGGCCGATGCCGATGCCGTTAAAATCTATGCGGATGCTTATGGGGTCGATGCGGATTTTTACGCCTTCACCCAAACCCTGGAAATCTATAACGAGTCCCTGAACAAGGACGCTACCCTTTTGTTGTCGACCGACTCGGAGTTCTTGAAATACTTCAAAGGCATTTCGCCGAAATCAAAGTAATAAAAAACGCACCGGCCGAACATGTTCGGCCGGTGCGCTAAGTTGCACACCGGAATAGGGCTCTGCCGCCTTATTTGCTTCGTCTTTGATGCCGGGTCTTAGCCAGCAGCTTTCGATGTTTGTGTTTCCGCATTTTTTTTCTGCGCTTCTTGATCACACTGCCCAAACAATCACCTCCCCTCGCGCATCATCAGCATTCATTGACATAAAATTGACTGTTAACATAGCATCGGATCGCTTGTCCACATTTTTTTCAGCTCCATTGGACTGAAACGACGGGAAATAGCACCGAAACGGATCTGCCAGCGCCGGCCCGGCCAGCGGATGCGGAACCGGACCGGGGCTGGCATCCCGTTCATGTTTGTGGTATGGGTAGCGCCATCATGGATTCCACATCGTTATGTTTGAAAGCGTGCAGAACCCCGTTCACTACCGAGCAGCTGTCCATTGTCACCCAGGCCGTGGGCATCGCGGAAGAGCTGGTCAGCAACCACTACAAAATGTCGGCCAGCCAGTGGCTGCGGCCGAAATACGATGTGAAGACGTTGGCCGAACTCGAGCCGCCTGAAATTGTCGACGGGCCTTTCGCGCAAATCATCCGGTATCAGGGTCAGCCGAAGGCGGCAAGCCTGACTTCATCCGCTTATGATTTCTACAAAATCTGTTTGCAAGACCATGCGGTCCTGTCGGCGCTTCGGCAACACCCGGATCTTCATCTGCTACCGTTCGCCCTTTATATCATCACCCACGAATTGATTCATATCGTGCGCTTCAGCAGATTTCTGCAGGGATTCGATGCCTCTGCGGACGAACGCCTGGCCGAGGAACAGCGGGTGCATGCACGAACGCATGACATTCTGATCGGCCTCAAGCTGCCGGGATTGTCGGATGTGCTCGATTTTTACAGCGATTGGCGTCGAGTTTATCAACAAATCGACTATCGACCTTGACAAAACGGTTAGTCTACCTATATTACCGCCCGACTGAATTAGGAATCTTATTTGGGAGGTCGCTTTTATGCCGGTTTACGAGTATGAATGCAACAAGTGTGGAAGAGTGGAAGAGGCCTTTCAGCGATTCTCGGATAAGCCGCTTTCCAAGTGCAGGCATTGCTCGGGAAAACTTCACAAACTAATTTCGCAAAGCGCATTTCATCTGAAGGGATCCGGCTGGTACGTTACCGATTACGCCAACAAATCCAAATCGTCTTCATCCAAGCCTCAAAAAACAGAGAGCGCCAAGCCAGATTCGGGAACGTCGTCCGCTGGCTCGGACACGTCCAAAGACTCTGCTTGATGATCAGCTGATTTACCGACCCGACAACCACGCAACAGATTGAACACTCGGGTTTCTGAACTGAAACCGTGACGGGTTGTTTAGCTTTATTACGAAAAACGTCAGTATCACCAGATGATACTAGTCAGGAAGGGAGGTGACGATCAACCCAGGTAAATAGAGGTTCAAACGGGAATCGTTATCCCTGTTTACATGGATCACGGTTTTGGCACATTCGGAAATTTCAAATGAAGGAGATGGTGAAACATGAAGCTTAAACCTTTGCAGGATCGGATTCTAGCTCAACGCATTGAGGAAGAAAAAACCACCAAGGGCGGCATCATCATACCGGACACGGCCAAGGAAAAGCCGGCCGAGGGAAAAGTCGTAGCGGTGGGCAATGGCAAGGTGGGTGAAGACGGCAAGCGCATCGCCCTTGAGATCAAAAAGGGAGATCGTATACTTTTCGGCAAATATGCGGGTACGGAAGTCAAGATTGAAGGGGAAGAATACCTCATTCTGCGCGAAGACGACGTACTGGGCATCATCGAATAAGGAGGACGACTGACAATGGCTGCAAAAGTGATCAAATACAGCATGAAGGCCCGTGAAGCGATGCTGAACGGGGTAAAGACCCTAGCGGATGCGGTGGTGGTGACGTTGGGGCCCAGAGGCCGCAATGTGGTCATCGACAAGTCTTGGGGCTCCCCCACCGTAACCAAGGACGGAGTTACGGTTGCCAAGGAAATCGAGCTGGAAGACAAGTTCGAGAATATGGGCGCGCAGATGGTCAAAGAAGTCGCCAGCAAGACCAGCGACATGGCAGGAGACGGTACGACCACGGCTACGGTTTTGGCGCGTTCGATCTACGAGGAGGGCCAGAAGCTGGTGGCCGCCGGAAACAATCCCATGGCGATCAAGCGCGGCATCGACAAGGCCGTTGAATCGATCGTAAAAGAACTGAAAGCTCTCAGCAAACCGACCAAGGATCAGCGTGAAATCGCGCAGGTAGGTACGATTTCAGCCAACAACGACGAGACGATCGGCAACATCATTGCCGAGGCCATGAACAAGGTCGGCAAAGAGGGGGTTATCACCGTTGAGGAAGCCAAGAGCATGGAGACCACGCTCGAGGTGGTGGAAGGCATGCAGTTCGACCGCGGCTACCTTTCCCCCTATTTCGTCACCGATCCCGAAAAGATGGTCAGCTCGCTGGATAATCCTTACATCTTGATCAACGAAAAGAAACTCAGCAGCATGAAAGACCTTCTTCCGATCCTCGAAAAAGTCGCCAAGATGGGAAAACCCCTGCTGATTATCGCTGAAGATGTGGAGGGTGAGGCGCTGGCCACCCTGGTGGTCAACAAACTGCGCGGAACGTTGCAGGTGGTGGCCGTGAAGGCACCCGGCTTCGGCGATCGCCGCAAGGCCATGTTGGAAGACATCGCCATCCTGACCGGCGGGCAGGTGATTTCCGAGGACCTGGGGATCAAGCTGGAAAACATAACGGTGCAGGATCTCGGCCGCGCCAAGCGCATCACGGTCGACAAAGACAACACGACCGTTGTCGACGGCGCCGGTTCGCGCCAGTCCCTCGAGGGACGTGTGAAACAGATTCGCGCCCAGATCGATGAGACCACCTCGGATTACGATCGCGAGAAACTCCAGGAGCGCCTGGCGAAGCTGATCGGCGGAGTCGCCGTCATCAATGTCGGCGCCGCCACTGAGACCGAAATGAAGGAAAAGAAGGCCCGGGTGGAAGACGCTCTTAATGCCACTCGAGCGGCGGTCGAAGAAGGAATCGTTCCGGGCGGCGGCGTAGCCCTGGTCCGTTGTCTGGAAGGGCTCGACAAGTTGAAGGTCAAGGGGGAGCAAAAGCTGGGGGTCAAGGTTGTGGCCCGCGCCATCGAGGAACCGCTGCGTCAGATTGCCAATAATGCGGGCGTCGAGGGCTCCGTAGTGATCGAAAAAGTCAAATCAAACAAGGGACCATTCGGCTACAATGCTGAAAAGAACGAATATGAGGATCTCATGGAAGCCGGCGTCATCGACCCGACCAAGGTGGTACGTCTGGCGCTGCAAAACGCCGCGTCGGTTGCCAGTCTCATGCTGACCACTGAGGCCATGGTGGCGGAGCGGCCCGAAGAAAAGCCGGACCACCCCATGCCCGGCGGCGGCGGTATGGGCGGTGGTATGGGCGGCATGGGCGGCATGGGCGGCATGATGTAATACCGTCCCGATCCCGATCTTCCCGAACCATAAACCGAAAAGCTCTTGTGGCGGATCAAGCCACAAGAGCTTTTCGCCTTTATGGCGCTGCTCGATCCACCAAGTTATCTAGTTGATAAGATTTAAATATCTATTGTTACCCGGGGAGCTTCAAATAACACTCAAGAAATAGCGCATAATGGCGATATAGACGATCGGATCCTCTTTTTCGAGAAACGTATTCTATCGAAAGCTTGAAACCAACCACCCATGATTGTGGAGTCATCCATGAACTCGAAGCTCGCCTTTAAGAATCTAATCCTGACGTTAGCCATTTGCGGAGCTCTATCCGGCGTAAACAACATCGGCCAGGCAGCCGAGGCGGTACGACCGGAGACCCGGTCGACGGTCGCTGAAACACGAAATGGTTACTACTATACGATTCAGAAAGGTGACACCCTCTGGGATCTTTCCAGGCGATTCTCGACAACTCCCTGGGTCTGGCCGGAGCTGTGGGAGGAAAACAGCGAGACCATCGCCAACCCCCATTTGATTTACCCCGGGCAGAAGATCCGATTAACCCGCATCGCAGGAGGTCGGCCGGCTGACGTTTCGACCAGGTCAGCCGCGGAGCCACCGGTCACCGGCATTCATTACTATTTTTCAACGAGCGACCAATATGGCTTCATCCGCAAGGTGCCGGTGACGCCCGAGGGGATCATCTTCAAGTCGCAGGACTCCGGTAAGCAGATGATCAGCGAGGGCGATATCCTCTATATCCGTCCGGACCGCAATACGTCCTTGAGCCTGGGCCAGCGGTTGACGATCTACCGGACGTTCAAGCCGCTCATCGACCAGAAGACTCAGGAGCTGATCGGCACCCAGCACCTCCTGTGCGGCGTTCTGGAGATCGTCCAACGAGAGCCTCAATATGCCGTCGCCCGGGTGACGGAATCCTATCGTCCCATAGGGCTTGGGGATCTGGTGATGCCCTATCAACGGCGCTCGCCGTACATCGAAATTCAGAACAGCCAGCCGGGAATCGACGGAAAGCTGATCGTTGCGGAAGAGCACCTGAGCATCTTTGCCGAAGCCCACGTGGCCTTCATCAACCAGGGCCGGCGCCACGGCGTCCAACCCGGGCAGATTTACAGCATCTACCAAGCGGATGAGCACCGTTTCAGCACCGCTTCATCCGCCCAACCCATTACTATTCCAATCTATTTTGGCGAGCTGCTGGTCCTGCATACGGAAGAAGACACTTCAACGGTGGTGATTACCGATTCGAAGAAAGAATCTCGCGAGGGAACGCGGATCAGGACACCTCTGGCCTTGCGCTGAATCCGCTGAATGCCGATACGGTTGGGCGAAAGGGTGCGACGGATTCCGGCGCACCCTTTTTATTTTCCTTGCAGATATTGAACCGCATTGGAAAGCAGGCGAATGCCGACGGTCGGGCCGTCTCCGAACGGCCGGCCCTCCCGTCGAGCGCGCTCCCGCTCGCGCAGCCAGTCGGGATGGTTGGTCCAGTCGTGGTAAGCTTCCGGGTGAGGCATCAGACCGAAGATTCGGCCGGTAGGATCGCATAGGCCGGCGATATCGTCCACGGAACCGTTGGGGTTATGCGGAAATTGGCCGGCGGCCGGGCTGCCGTCCGGACGCGCATATCGCAGAACGATCTGATGGTCGTCCTGCAGCCGCCGGATGACGGCGCTATCGGCGTAAAGCCGACCCTCGCCGTGGCGCACGGGGAAATCGGCTTCACGCATTCCATGGGTGAAGACGCAGGGCGATTTTTCATTGACGCGCAAGTGGACCCATTGGTTGCGGAAGTTTCCGCACTCATTATGGGTTAGAGCCACGGATCGGGATTGGTAATCGCCGTCGAACCCGGGTAAAAGTCCCAGGTTCACCAGGGCCTGGAATCCATTGCAGATGCCGATAACGAGGCGTCCCTGATCGATGAATTCCAGGATCCGGTCGCCAATGCTGGTTTTCAGGCGAACCGCCTGAATGACCCCTGCGCCGTGATCATCCCCCCATCCGAAGCCTCCGATAAAAACCAGAATGTGATGGTCTTTAAGGCGGATGGAGCCGTCAATCACCGAATTGATGTGGACACAGCGGGAATCTGCCCCGGCCTTTTCAAAGGCATAGGCTGTCTCGTAGTCGCAGTTGAGGCCGAACCCGGTGAGAACGAGAGCGTTGACCTTAGCCATGTAATTTCCTCTTGGATGCGCGGACGAACCGAATCTGATTTAAGTGATCCCTGACAATGCCTTGAAAGCCTCCCCATCCTGGTCAAATCAGATGGCCGAACGGCATTTTCCAGGCACGCTTTAAATCGGAAACCGATACTGAAAGGACCGCCTCTCCCGTCAGGCCATCCGCGTTTAAAACAGGCTCGGCGGTAACCGCCCCGATGCACGCACACGGCATGGCCTTAAATTCGGATTCGAATTCGGTTCGGCGGCTTGAATCGATGGTGACAATGAAGCGCCCTGCCGATTCCGAAAACAACAGCGTATCGTTGCGACCGACACTCTCAGCAGGTACCCTGCGCAGGTCCACGTGCATGCCGAGACCGCCGCCCATGGCCACCATGGCCAGATGAACCCCCAGGCCTCCCCGGTAGATGCCGTGTACGGAAGCCACCAGCCCCTTCGTAACGGCTTGACTGATCGCCCGATACAGCAAAACGAAATCGCTGCTGAACACCCGGGGCACATTCAATCCCACGTAACCGAGGTGGTCGTAATACTCGGAACCGCCCAGCTCATTGCGGGTCAGGCCGACCACATAGACCAGGTCGCCAGCCACCTTGCTGTCCATGCTGACACAACGGGTGATGTCAGGGACGACGGAAATCGTCGCGAACTGCAGCGTCTCCAGGGCCGATACCTTGTGGGTTTCTCCGTAACGCCCTGTCAAATGCCCGTCCACGTACATGCTGTCCTTTCCCGATAGCAACGGAATTCCGTAAGCCCGGCAGATATCCCGCAACGCCCAGCAGGCCCTCACCAGCTGAGCCGCCTTAAACTTGCCGTCGGGGTTGCTTTCGGCATCAAACTGGATGTTGGGCCAGCAGAAGTTATCGACCCCGCCGATGTGGTTCCAATCTCCGCCCACGGATAAGACCCGACGCACGGCCTCGTCGATGCTGCAAGCCGCCATGTGGTAGGCGTCGATGACGGAATAGGCCGGCAGCAGCGCCTGGGCGAAAGCCAACCCGCGCCGCGATCCCAGCAGCGGCCGCAGCACCGCGGCGTCGCTGTTGACGTCCCGCTCCGCACCGGTCAACGGTTTCACGACACTGGCCCCCTGGACTTCGTGGTCGTACTGCCGGGTGATCCATTCCGTCGAACAAACATTGGGACGCTTCAGCATATCGAGCAGAAGGCCGCCAAGGTCTCGGGAACACTTGACCACGGGTTCAACCAATCCGCGCTGCTCCGGCGCCGTCCATTCGGCATCGAACTCCCACTGCGGAAATCCGGCTTTCAGAAAGTCCATGTCCACGTATGCGCACGTTTTTCCGTCATAAGTAAGATGCAGCTTGCCGGAATCGGTATAGCGCCCGATCACCGTGCTCTCCACCGCGTGCTTGCGGGACAGCGCCAGAAATGCCTCGGCATCCTCCGGCCGAATGGCGACCGTCATACGCTCCTGGGATTCGGAAACCCATATCTCCCATTGGTCCAGCCCCTGGTACTTGAGCGGCACCCGATCGAGGGCCACCTCGGCTCCATTCGAAAACCGTGCGGATTCTCCGACCGAAGAGGACAGGCCACCGCCGCCATTATCCGTAATAAACTGGATCAAGCCGACATCGCGGGCCTCTAACAAGAAGTCATGCATTTTCTTCTGGGTGTATGGATCGCCGATCTGGACGTGGCCCGCCGGAGTGTGCTCGGAAAAAACTTCAGAAGAAGCCGTCACGCCGTGAATGCCATCCTTGCCGACCCGGCCCCCGCACATAATGAGCAGATCATTGGGAGAGGTCTGCTTCTGCTCAGCCGGCTTTCCGACGACCCGAGCCGGCATCACACCGACCGCCGTTACGAACACCAGACATTTGCCCATGTAACCGGGATGAAAAAGCACCTGGCCGAACGTCGTGGGAATGCCGCTCTTGTTGCCGCCGTCCCGAACGCCCTCGATGACGCCGTCCAGCAATCGACGCGGATGCAGCTTCGGCATCAGCGGCCCGGCATAATCGCGATGGCCGACGCAGAAACCGTAACCGCCCATGATGAGCTTGGAGCCTTTGCCAGTCCCCAACGGGTCTCGGTAGACGCCGACAATACCGGTGATGGCCCCGCCGTAAGCTTCCATGTTCGAGGGCGAGTTATGCGTCTCGCCGGTGATGACATAATAGTGCTCATCATCCAGGCGCCCCACGCCCGCATTGTCCCACAGGACCGAAACCACCCAGGGCTTTTTTGCTGCCAGTTCCAGCGTCGGAGCTTCAATGCAGGTCTTGAAAAGGTTGTCCACGGCCTCGTACCGGCCGCTGGCCGTCTCGCGGTAGCGGAACAGGCCGCGAAAGGTATTGTGGTTGCAATGATCGCTGCGGGCCTGGGAAATGTATTCGATTTCGACGTCGGTAGGGTCGGACAGCCCCATCTGCGCACGCTCGGACCGCACGCGCGGGTCGGAAAAATAGGCACGAATGACGGGAATGTCGTTGGGGTTCAGCGCC
>JALOPB010000336.1 GCA_025454115.1 Desulfobacterales bacterium
CCGGCGAAGCGCTGCCGGATTCCGCCGAGAAGGTCCATGAACCAGCCGTGGTTCAGGGAAAGGTTTTCGTCTTCGAAATCGATGAATCCGGCGCCGTGCGTCTGGACGGCGGCTTCGATTTCGGCCAGGACCTGGGGTACCGGCCTCAATCGGTAGGGCATCCAGCCGGCGCCTCCGACGCTGCAATAGGAGCAGCTGAGGGGGCAGCCGCGACTGGCGACGACCACCATACTCCCCCGGCCGCGGCGGCGATAGCGGCGCCGGTCGACCAGTTCAAGGGCCGGAAGGGGAAAACGGTCCGATGCCGGGGATGCCGGCCACCGGGCGGCGATCCCGCAGGTACTCGGCCAGAAGGGGCAGCGACGCCTCGCCCTCGCCCCGCAGCACGTAGTCGACCGCAGGAGAGGCCAGAACCTGCTCCGGCATGGCCGTCGGGTGGTGGCCGCCCATTACGATCACGGCGTCCGGGTGCCAGGCTCTGACGGCGGCGGCCGTAGTCAGGGCCTCGTCCGCATAGGGGGTGAACAGCGCGGAGATGCCCACCAGCCAGGCCCCCGACGTCCGGGCGCGGCGGCCGATCTGGTCGAAACTCGAGCCGAAATGCCGGAAGCGGTTGAAGAGGGCAAACGGAGAAACATCCGGTTGGCCGTAGAAATCGGCCAGATCCGCCATTTCCGGCGGCAGGGCCACCGGCCGGCTCTTGGAGGCGGCCAGGGCGTCGAGAATCTCAACCGCGAAGCCGCTCGACTTCAGGGCGGCAGCGATGCTGGCCAGACCGTATGGGATGGTGCGTTTGGCCGTCAGGTAGAAATCGCGGATGGGCGGCTGGACGAGGAGCACGTCGATCATGCGGATCGGCCTCTTCCAGCGGGCGCGCTGTCCGCCGCCGCGCGCTGCTTGAGCAGCGGAATGAAGCGGTGGTTGGCTTTGGGAAAGGCGAAACGGTCGATCTCGGCGATGCGGATCCAGCGGTGGTCCACCGGTCCGTTCAGCCGTACGCGGCCCGAAGCGAACCGGCAGGCGAAGACGTGCAACCGGACGCGCAGGTGCGAGTAGGCGTGCCGAATCTGGGCCAGGGGTTTTTCGACGACCACATCCAGGTTGACCTCTTCCTTGATCTCCCGTGCGCAGGCCGCCTCCGGCCGCTCGCCCGTGCGCAGCTTGCCGCCGGGGAATTCCCACAGGCCGCCCAGCAGTCCCTGCGGGGCCCGCCGGGTGATCAGCACCCGGTCGCCCTTGGACACGACGCCCACGGCGATCTCTTCCTCGGGAACCGCCCGGGAGGCGACCCGGCGCGGGTAGCGCCCGACCGCGCCGTTGCGGTGTGCGCAACAGCATCCGATCAACGCGCAGGCGGTGCAGTTCGGTGCGGCGGGTGTGCAGACCAGCGCTCCGAGCTCCATCAGGGCCTGGTTGAAATCCCCGGGCCGGCGGGCGTCCAGGAAGCGATCGGCCTCGGCCTGGAAGATTTTCCGGGAGGCGCTCTGATTGGCGGGAGCTGCAATCATCTGCAGGCGGGCCAGCACGCGTTTGACGTTGCCGTCCACCACGGCGTGCGGGCGGTCGAAAGCAATGCTCAGTACCGCTGCGGCAATGTAGTCACCGACCCCGGGAAGCGCCCGGAATTCCTCCCACCTATCGGGGATACGGCCGTTGCCTCCGGCTGTCAGTATGCCGGCCGCCCGGTGCAGGTTGCGCGCCCGCGCATAGTAGCCCAGGCCTTCCCAGAGCTTGAGCACCGTTCCCAAATCGGCGACGGCGAGTTTACGGAGAGTGGGCAGCTGCCTCAGAAACCGCCGATAATAGGGCAGGGCGGTTTGGACCTGGGTCTGCTGCAGCATGACCTCGGAGACCCAGATGCGGTAGGGATCGCGTGTCTCCCGCCAGGGCAGCCGGCGGCGGTTTGTTTCGTACCAGGCGAGCAGGCGCCGGCGCAGGCCGCGGATGTCGGCAGACATGAGCCGTCTACAGCGAGAGATAGGCTTCCCGGCCATGGTTCTCTTCATTATGAATCATTTCTTCCCCAGGATGCGTTCGATTATCCCCTGTACATCCGTGACGGATTCGCTGCAGGCCGAGCCGACGCAAAGATGTGCGGCGGTCTGGTCTTTTACGAACTGCAGGCCGTCCGTATAGCCGGCGAAGCGGGCGAGCTGTGCGGCATTGTCGCCCGATTTGAGCTGGGTCACCTGGTTCGGCGTGTACGTGAGGTTGAGGGCCGCCAGCAGGCGCTCGGTATCGGGTGAGCGGCTCTCGCCGGCAATGACGATGTCCTGGCCGGGTCGCAGGGCGAAATCCAGACTGCACAGGAAAAAGGTGAAGGACGACGGCTGCCGATCGATCGTGCCGGCGAAGGCGCGCACCAGCCGGTCGGCCGTTTCGGCCCAGCGCGGGTCGCCGGTGAGGCGGGACAGCCACAGGAGGTTCAGCAGCGCGACCGAATTGGCCGAGGGGACGGCGCCGTCGTATATTTCCTTCGGCCGCACGGGAAGCTCCCGGTTCTGGGGGCTGGCCAGGAAAAAGCCGCCGGCAACTTCGTCCCACAGCTCGGCGAGCATGACCGCCTGCAGGTCGGCTGCCCGCTCGGCCCAGGTGACATTGAACGTGCTGCGGTAAAGATGCAGGAGGCCGAAGATCAGGAAGGCATAGTCGCTGGCCTGGCCGGGGATGGCACGCTCACCTTCCCGGAACCGATGGAAGAGCCGGCCGTCGGCGCCGCGCAGGGTAGCGAGGATGAACTGCGCTGCGTTCACCGAGGCTTCAACGTAGCGGGGCCGTCCGAGCACCCGGCCGCCCTGGGCCAGCGCGGCGATCATCAATCCGTTCCAGTCGGTCAGGATCTTGTCGTCCTTGAGCGGATGGACGCGGGTCTTGCGCACAGCGAACAACCGGGTGCGGGCATCCTCCCAGCGCCGGTGCAGATCCGCCTCCCGCAGTTCCAGTGCCTTCGCCCAACGGTCGAAGGGTTGGGCGAGGTGCAGAATGTTGGCGCCCGTCGGGTGGCCGCTGGCCTCGTCATGGTAATTGCCCTCGGGCTTGAGGTTGAAGATCGGTTCCCAGAAAGCGGCCTCGTCCGGGCCGAGGGCCTGGCGGAATTCGGCGAGGCTCCAACCGTAGAATTTTCCCTCGACGCCCTCGCTGTCGGCATCCTCCGCTGAAAAGAAGGCGCCCTCCGGAGACGTCATGTCCCGCAGGACATAGGTGAAGATTTCGCCAGCGGTTTGAGCCAGCAGCGGATCCGGAGCGGCCTGGGAGGCTTCCAAGCAGGCCAGGGCCGTCAGGGCCTGGTCGTAGAGCATTTTTTCAAAGTGGGGCAGCAGCCAGCGGCCGTCGGTCGAGTAACGGTGGAGGCCAAAACCGACGTGGTCCCAGATGCCGCCGAGCCGCATGGCGGTCAGCGTGCGCGTCACCATCTCCAGCGCGCGCGGTTCGGCCGTGCGGTCGTGGCAGCGCAGCAGAAACAATAGCCGGTGCGGAGTGGGGAACTTGGGTGCGGGCTCGAAACCGCCGTACCGGCCATCGAAGCTGAAGGCGATGTCGTCATAGGCGCGGTCCAGCAGGCGGATGCCGGGTGCCTCGGCTGGCGCGAACTCGAAGGCTTTGCCGAGGGAGTCCGTTACTCCGGACGCCGTGGCGTCGATTTTGTGCGGTTCCTGAACCCAGATGGTCTTGACCCGCTCGCAGAGCTCGATCAGCCCGGCGCGCCCGAACCGGCTGCGTTTGGGAAGGTAGGTGGCCGCAAAGAAGGGTCTTTTATCCGGCGTCATGAAAATGGTCAGAGGCCAGCCGCCGCTGCCGTTCAGCAGATGGCAGGCGGCCATGTAGACGGCGTCGATGTCCGGGCGCTCCTCGCGGTCGACTTTGATGCACACAAACGTTTCGTTTAAAAACCGCGCGGCCTCCTCGTCTTCGAAGGACTC
>JALOPB010000337.1 GCA_025454115.1 Desulfobacterales bacterium
TCGGCGATCTTCTCGTAGACGACGTCGGCCCCGCGGCGGTAGAGGTTGTCGATGATCTTGGCGATCGCACGTTCGTTGCCGGGAATGAACTTGGAGGACAGCACCACGGTGTCCCCGTTCTTGATGCGGATCTGCTTGTGGGCGCCGGTCGCCATGCGGGCCAGCGCCGACATCGGCTCGCCCTGGCTGCCGGTGGTGACGATGACGATCTCCTCGTCGGCGAAATCCGAAACCAGATCGATGCTCACCTCGGTGTCGCGCGGGATGGACAGGTGCCCCAGACGCTTGGCGATCTCGGCGCTGGCCTCGATGTTGCGGCCGCTGATGATCACCTTGCGGCCCGCGGCCCGGGCGATGTCCACGATCATCTGAATCCGGCCGATATTGGAGGCGAACAGCGCCACGATGATGCGGCCCGTGCTGCCCGCCACGATCCGGGTGAGCGTTTCCCCGACCCGGCTGTCCGGCAGCGTGGAACCCTCGCGCTCGATGTTGGTCGAATCCGACAGCAGCGCCAGGACGCCGCGCTCGCCGCAGCGGGCGAACTTGCGGACGTCGGTGCCCTGGCCGCCGTCGCTGCGGCTGATCTTGAAATCGCCGGTATGCACGATCAGCCCCTCGGGGGTGTCGATGGCCACCCCGACCCCGTCGACCACGCTGTGGCCCACCCGGATGAAATCCAGTTCGAAGTCGCCCAGCCGCAGGGGCTCGTCCGGAGATATGACGTGCAGGCCGGCCGGCGCGTTCATTTCGAGTTCGTCCAGCTTCTGCCGGACGATCCCCAGCGTAAACGGCGTCCCGAAGACCGGCACGTCGATTTCGCGCAGCAGCAGCGGCAGGGCGCCGATGTGGTCTTCGTGGGCGTGGGTCAGCACCACGCCCTGGATGCGGGACTTAATCGAGCGGATGTAGGACAAATCGGGAATGACGAAGTCCACCCCCAGCATGTAGTCTTCCGGGAACATCAGCCCGGCGTCCACGACCATCGCGGAGCCGCCGGATTCGAAGACCATCATGTTCAATCCGATTTCGCCCAGGCCCCCGAGGGGGATGATCCTGACCATCGGCCGCCCCTCCTCAGACCGCCGTCAACAGGCGCCGGAGGGCGTTGCCCACCTCGTCCATGAGTACCTCTTTGCTGTGAAGACCGTATCCGGTCGTAGCGATCGGCGCGCCGATCGTCAGTGTCACGTCACGCGGCCGGATGAGCAGCCGGTTCTTCGGCATGATGTCGAACGTGCCCCGCAGCGCCACCGGCACGATCGGCACGCCGGCTTCGATGGCCATGACGAAACCACCCTTCTTGAACGGTTTGAGCGTGCCGTCCGGACTGCGGGTGCCCTCCGGGAATATCACCACCGAAACTCCGCCGCGGATGGCCGCCGCCGCCTGCCGCAAGCTTGCGATCGCTGCCGGCCGGTCCGAACGGTCGATCGGAATGTACCCCGCCCCGCGCATGGCCCGGCCGAAGACCGGAATTTTAAAAAGCTCGGCCTTGGCCAGCCAGCGGAACGGCACCGGCAGATACCCCAACAGCACGGGGATGTCGAAGTTGCTCTGGTGGTTGGACATGCAGATGACCGCGGCAGCGGGATCCATCCGCTCGGCGCCCACCACCCGCACGCGCACGCCGCTGACCCATAGGATCGACCGGCCCCAGCTCTGCGCCACGTTGTGGACGCCGCGAGCGGTCGCCGTCGAAAGCGACAGGACGATGACCAGCAGCCCCATGACCAGGGTCGCCGCCAGCACCCAGGCGATGACGACGATCGTGCGCGACCACCGGATCAACAGGGTCGCATCGGAGGTATGCGATCTCTTCAAATGCGGCAAAAAGGGCCTCACGACCGGATGTCAAACCGATATCTCCAGTTGCGCCAGCATCCGGTCCACCAGGCCGATCAACCAGCTGCGCTGCGGGTCGTCGGCATAGGCGATGCAGCTGCAGCGGATCCGGTTGCGGGTGCGTACCAGCAACTCCAGCGACAGCCGGGTTTCCTGCAGTTCGATCGCTGCGACAAACGGCTGGCATTCGCGATGCTCGGCCTGGACCGGCGTGAGCAACCCCGGCTCCAGCCCGACCCAATAGACGCCTCCCATCTCGGCCGGCCCATAGGTCTGATCCAGGCACGCCTTGAGCTTCTCGTAATCCGGGTAGCGCAGCTGATCAACCACATATTGTTTCATGGACCGGTTATCTACCACAACCGATTGCGGTGTGCAAGCCGCATCTCATGCCCGGCCGGCCGGGCCGTCGTTGACAAGCGCACGCATTTCTGCTCTATATCGGATTAATGAGACATGTCCTCCTTTTGATCCTTTTAGCGGGCTGTCTGGCTGCCACGGCGCCGGCCGCCGCCATCGGCGGGCAGCACCAGGACCCGGTTCCCGACGCCCAGGGCTCCCGGCCCCAGCCGCCCGAGGGGGGCCGGACCCTCGCCGTGGTGCAGGAACGCACGGAACGCGCCGGCGCCATCCTGGACCTGGGCCTGGCCGGCGGCCTCCGCACGGACCGCCTGGATTGGAATATTGCCGGCGACAGCCGCGGACAAAATCCCGACGTGGTGTCCGAGCTGCAGTGGCGCGACCTTGAGATCGGCCAGGTCAAACTCAGCTCAAAGCTCACCCTGCCGCGCCTGCTTCACCTCCGCGGCAGCTTCGGCTACGGCTGGATCGTCAACGGCGACAACCGGGACTCGGACTATCTCGGCGACAATCGCACCCTGGAGTATTCACGCACCGACAACGACGGCGGGCAGGGCAGCGTCTACGATTTCTCCGGTGCGGCCGGTTATCCGTTCGAATTCGGCCGCGAGATCGTGATCGCGCTGCGGCCCCTGATCGGCTATTCGTATCACAGCCAGAATCTTACGATCACCGACGGACGCCAGACCATCGCCACCCCGGGTCTCACGCCGGAGGCCGGGCCGTTCCCGGGCCTGGACAGCCACTACGATGCGCGCTGGTACGGCCCCTGGGTGGGAGCGGAAGTCGGCGTGGAGGCAGCGGTTCCGGGAGGGGTCATCCAACGCGTGGAGGGCTTCTTCGCTTTCGAGGTTCACCGCGTCGACTATCGTGCGCAGGCCGACTGGAACCTGAGGCAGGACCTGGCTCAGCCGAACAGCTTCCGCCATCGGGCCGACGGCACCGGCTATGTATTATCGGGGGGGATCAGCCTGTTCGTCGATTCGCACTGGGCGCTGACCACCGAGGTGACCTATCAGGACTGGTCCACCCAGCAGGGGCGGCACCGCGCCTATTTTGCCGACGGCGACACGGCCGACACCCAGCTGAACGAGGTCAACTGGCGCTCCGTGGCCCTGTCCGTCGGAGTGGCCTGCCGCTTCTGATCTCCCTCACGATTATTACTCCGGCAATAAAATATGTTCAATGCGGCCCGATCACTCGTCGGCGGGGCGGGATTTCGGCCGTAGCGCACCGCAACCATCCGTTCAACGAACCAGCGTACGGCAGCAAGCTCGCTTCATACATATCCGGACAGCCCCGGAGGACCGATGCCCACGCAGCCGCCAGTCGTCTCTGCCTGCGCGCGGTTCCTCTAGACGGCTGGGGGGCGTGGCAAAATCCATTGAAAAATTGGTTGCGGCGCGCTACGGCCGAAACCCCGCCCCGCCGAACCACAGCTTAAGTTGAACCTGTTTATTTGCCAGAGTAATAACCAAATAAAAACCCCCTGGCCGCGAGAGCCGCGCCAGGGGGGGAAGAAGCTTCGATTGCGAATTAAGTCTCTTCGACAGTGATCGCGTGCTCGGAGCAGGCGTGCTCGGAGCAGACCTCGACGCAGCTTTCGCATCCAAGGCATTCCTCTGCGTTCGCCGGGACGGATTTTCCGTCCCGCATCTCAAAGACCTCGACCGGGCAGACGTCCACGCACTCTTCGCAGCCTACGCACTTTTCTTCGTCGACGGAGGGGTTGAAAGCCATCAGCAAATCTCCTTTCGGTGGTTTATGAATTCGTGACCGCTCTGGGCCATTCCGTTCATTTCGGCTGAGTCAATAACCAATTTAAATATGCGTGTCAAGCATTGTCCCTGATTTTT
>JALOPB010000338.1 GCA_025454115.1 Desulfobacterales bacterium
CGGCACCCGCGGCAGAAACTGCGCCTGTCAGCAGCAGCAACAATGCGATTGGTTTCAGCATGGCCCAAAAACCTCAGCTCCAAGTTATTTCCGTTTGAGTAAAAAGAAAGCCCCTCATGCAGGCGGTAGGGGTCGCCTACCTCACGTTTTCGAAAATCTGAAATGGCGCCTGTCGCTGTCCATATCACCGATTATCCATATTTTTTTGCTGTGATCGGCATATCCATTCCATAGGGAGTTACCACGACACAAGCTTATTTCTGGCTTCTACGATGGCGGCATCGTCTCCTCTGCAATCTAAAAATTTGACATACATGTATTTGCTTAAGTACGGAGTTTTGTCACGGAGCGCAATAGTTTCGCCTGCATAAACCTTTTTCTCCGTCCAACCGCCGGGTTCAGCATCGGACTTGCACGCCACGGTCGCATACGCTCCTGGTTTAGCCTTGAGTCCTGCATAGGTTACATAGGTTGCCATCCAGCCCCGCATTGTGAATCTGGTTGTTTCGCCCTTTTTGAGAGGCCTTGATTCTGGCAGGTCGGGATCATAGCGTTTCGGTAAATCATCAAAGGGATTTTTTCCACTCAGGTATGTGGCCAGTCCTTTGTTGAACGCCTCTATCTGTCGGCTGTCGAGATTCAACGCTTCGAAAACTGGAATATATTTCAAATTCATCAGTGCCATTTTTTGATGCCGAGTATCTTCAATGTGACCCACACAAGGTGGCCCTGCAAGCCTAATGGTTTCGAGGTTGCTCATGTCTTGGGTCGGAACTAAACAGGACTGCAGGGAAGTGCGCCATTCATCAAAACCTGATGCAAAGATGTTTCCCCCCAGGAGCCGGACTTTCGCTGTTGAATTTTTGCGGAACTCTTCGCTGGTTTTTTCCGATCGATCTTTGAAATTGATTTTGCCTTTCACATAATCGCCATTTTCCGCTTTGGCTTCGGCATTGATATCGATTTTATTGTCAACTATCTTTTTTGCCGTGCTGGAATTGATGGATAGGTCGGTCTGTAAATGCATTTGACCGCCGATATCTGCCTGGGCGAGAACATGCGTCCCGAAATTTTTGAAAAACCGTAGAATGGCTCCTTCATCATTCCCGCAGGCCGTAGCCGCTTGGCGCACATCCTCCCGCACTGCATTTTCGAACTGAATCCGCTTGACTCTGAGAATGGTGTAGTATCCTTTTCATTATTCAACCTCCATGCTCTCAGGGATAGGGGCAGTCGGTGTAAGGTTGGGCAGTCTTGGACGGCTTCTAAAGTGGCCTCCTGCGCTGCTTGAACTGTTTGCAGTGATAAAAGTAATAACCTTGCTGCCGAATCAGGTGGGCATTGAGGTCATCCGGAGATATGACCGCAATGGCGGGATCTGGAATAAGGTTGGTGTCGTCCTTTTGTATGTGGTGCTTGAGTTGCTTTAGCTCCAGCAGGATGGACTGAGGCGTGTCGGACAAGGCGAGTTTTGCAAGCTGAAACTGGCAGTAAAGATCGATGGTAGCGACAATAGTTTGGGGCTTTGTTGAGAGATTGGATTTATGTGCAGGGGCGAAGACGATTTTGGATAGCTCCCGGTTGGTGATGGAGACGAGCGGTTTGGCAGGAAGGCGCTCGCGTAAGTATCGGCGGGCAGTTTGGGGTTGTTCGATTTCACCAGGCAAGTCGTTGAGGGCCTCATCGATCTGGCCCTTGGTCCAGTCGGCTGCTTGCCGGAAAAAGCCTGAAATCAGATCAGAGGCATGGTCGTTGGTCCAGTCGAGGATGTCTGCGAACAGTGGATCGTTAAGATCCTTGCCCGGTCTTCTAGTCTTCATCAGCGTACTTTTTGCGGTAGCCATAGGCTCCTTCCCCGGTTTGGGGTTGCACAGCGCGAAGTTACTCTCCGTATGTATGGCACAATCGGAAACGTATTGCGTGCTCGAATCAAAATAGGAGCGTCGAACAATATCTTAGACAATGGAAGATGGAAGATAAAATGGTCTTGAACTGAAGCGGATTCTGAATTGTGCCTATTTCATATCGCGGAACTTTTCCTCAATGGCGCTGATGTCCTCGATTTTTATGAGAGCGTCATAAAAATCCTTGCCGGCAAGCTTCTCCAGATGAAGAAGACCATTTCCAACTGACTTGACATAGCCTTGCACGGTTTTTCCCGATCTCAGATGGACAAAGATGTCTTTGCCGACAAAGAACTTGATGTTGTCAGCCAATGACGACCCGGTGTCGAATTTGACTCCTTCCAAATCGGTCGCCTTTTTCTGCTGCGCCTGCGCCTCGGTCAGGGAAAAGAAGCCCATTCCCCAACACAGGATCATCGCCACAACAAGCAACAACGCCAACCAGCTAGTTCTTTTCATGATCACCTCGTTCTTCCCGACGCTTAAAACGATGGTTGAACGCAACCGGCAAATCCCTTTATCGCCGATGAGCACCAGGCAGGCGGCAGCCTTTTGCTTTCTCTCTTTCCCCTTTTGCGATCGACTTCGTTTTTGACCTTTAAAAGGTCTACCACCAGCATTTGATTAGAGCTATCTATGGTCGAATTTGGGATTTTTGTCAAAATGGTGACCTTTCCTCCCTCCTTTGGAAATCTGGTATTCCAAACCATATACCTGAAACCGGATTTCAAATGATTGGAAAAGCCGGTTTTCGCGATTTCGCTTACGATGAAAGCAATCGGCGTGCGATGAAACCCCTTCGATCTAAGCTGTTGGAATAAATAAATATAACATAAATCGTCATAGGTCAGAAGGTTCCTGTCCCCGCGTGCCATCGCCTTGTGCCAGGATGGTATAATATAGCCTTTCACGATCCAATCGCGCACTCTTGATTTTTCAATTCCCAGTATGCGTGAAACTTCGAGAGTCGAATAGGTATTCATATATGGCCTCACTTCGTCATTTATGTATCCGGTGCATGCGCCGTCCCTGTCGCCGGAGTGGGAAAACACCCTCCTTTTCAGCAGTGCCCTTTTCCGATCCGAAGGCCGCTCTTTCAGCTCATTTTCTCTCAGTGATAACGCAGGTCGAATTCGCAGAGATTCTTTATGTGGCACCTCCTTGTTGGAGGTTAACGGGAGCGGAGCAAAGATCAATCTTACTTTGATAGCTATGCGAAATTTGAACCGGCCGCATTGAGGCTTTTACAATTAGTAATTTCAGGCACTTAACACGATCGCATTCCGGGAGGGCGAGGGAGATGGGTAGTTTTATCTTAATTCGTGGGCAGAAAAATTTCTAATTTCTGGCAGAAGTTAACCTAAAACACCGGCATAGGCAGGCTACGCCCAGACGCCCGGTACGGCCGTGCCGCAGGTTTCGCAGCGGTTGCCGTTCAGATGAACCTCGCGGATGAAGTAGCCTGTTCGATTGATCAGCAGTTTGCGGCAGTTATGGCAATAGGTATGGTTGCCTTCATGGTTGGGGACGTTGCCGACATAGACATAGCGGATGCCTTCCGCTAACGCCATCTCGCGAAACCTCACCAGGGTGGACACGGGCGTCGGCGGCAGCCGGTCCAGCTTGTATTGGGGGTGAAACCGCAAGAAGTGCAGGGGGTGGTCGGGGCCGAGTTCCCTGAGGATCCAGGCGCACATGCGCCGTACCAGCTCCTCGTCGTCAACATAGGTGGGCACGACGAGGTTGGTGATTTCGAGATGGACCCCGTGGTCGTGGAGGGTTTTCAGCGTGGACAGCACGGGTTCGAGTCGTCCGCCGTTCAACTTGCGGTAGATCGCGTCGCTGTAAGCCTTGAGGTTGATGTTGGCGGCATCGAGCACCCGGCAGAGATCTGTCAGGGGTCCGCGATTGATGTAGCCGTTCGAGATCAGGACATTGCGCAGGCCGGTCTCGCGGGCGGCCTGGGCCGTGTCCAGCATGTATTCGTAGAAGGTAACCGGCTCGGAGTAGGTGTAGGCGATGGAATGGCATCCGGCCTGCTTCGCCGCTGCCGCCGCCTCGACCGGGAAGAGGTCCCGGTGTTGTACCTCGTGGGGTTTGGCCTGGGAGATCTCCCAGTTCTGACAGTTCAGGCAGCGGAAGTTGCAGCCGGCGGTGGCGAGCGAGAAGGACTTGCTGCGGGGAGCAAAGTGGTAGAGCGGTTTCTTCTCGATCGGATCGATGTGGACCGCGCAGGGGTTGCCGTAGGCCAGGCTGTAGAGTCTGCCGTCCACGTTGACCTTGGAGCGGCAGATGCTGCGGTCGCCGGGCGAAAGCGCGCAGTGATTGGGGCAGATCAGGCAGACCACCTGTCCGCCGCCCAGGCTGCGGTAGGCGGATCCCTCCCGGGACCACTTCCACAGCTGTTTGGGACCGTCCCCCTTGAAAACGGTGCCGCTGACGTCTTCCTGTGCCCATGCTCCGGAAACGCAGGCCGTGAAGGGCCCGAGCGCCGCCGCTGCCGCACAGGACGCGGCCAGGCAGGTGCCGTCAACCAGGAACTGACGTCGCGACAGAGTCTTCATGCAGGGTCCCCGCCATCAGGAGGCTCAGCATTTTCAAGCCCATCAACGCGCCGATCGCCCCCGTGATCCCCAAATACGGGATGAGAATCGTGCTGGTTACCAGCGTGCCCAGCGCCGCTCCAATCAGGTCGGCGGAAAAAACGCCGGTGGCCGCGCGGCTGCCGTCTCCGCTCAATCGCAAGGCGACTGGAAACTGCAGGCCGCAGACGAAGGACACCGCAAAACCGAGCAGGAGGTAATAGGTCTGTCCCAGGCGGTCGCCCGCATGCACGGCGGCGAAGGCGGCGCCCAGCAGGACGATGAGCGCCCCATCCGACAGCATCAGCATACGCCGTCCTCGCGCTGCGAGCCGGCGGCCCCAGAGTGCACCGGGGAGCAGACCGGCCAGGAAGACCGTTACGATGATGCCGATCTGGAAATAGATATACCCAAAAAAGATTTGAAACGCAAAAATGACCAGGATCTCGCTGCCCATGGTCATCCAGCCGGTGCTGAACAGGATGAACTCCACCCGGTTCGTGCGCCAAAGGTAGATCGCCAGCAGAGCGGCAAGGGCACCCATG
>JALOPB010000339.1 GCA_025454115.1 Desulfobacterales bacterium
CGAACTGATCCGCAAGCTGGCCGCCAGACACCGGCTGGCTCCCGAGCAGATCGTTCTCGGCAACGGCTCCGACGAGATCATCAGCATGCTCGCCCGGGCGTTTCTGCAGCCAGGAGACGAGGTGATCATGCCCATGCCCTCGTTCCAAATGTACGAAATCGAGGCGCGGGCGGCGGCCGCCGTGCCGGTCGCGGTACCCCTCCGGCACTTCCGCACCGATCTGGAGGCCATGGCGGACCGGTTCACGGCGCGCACCCGCATCGTGTTCGTGAACACACCCCACAACCCGACCGGCCGCCTCGTGACGCGCCTGGAGCTGGAGACCTTCATGGCGCGGCTGCCGGAGGGAGTCGTGCTGGCCCTCGACGAGGCTTATATCGAATTCGTGCGGGACCCGCTCGGACCGAACAGCCTGGACTACGTCAGGGCCGGTCGCCCGGTGGTGGGGCTGCGAACGTTTTCGAAAGCCTACGGTCTGGCCGGCCTGCGGATCGGATACGGAGTCATGCCGGCCGACATCGCCGAGGTGCTGGGCCGGGTGCGGCCGCCGTTCAACGTCAACCTCCTGGCCCAGACGGCCGCTGCGGCGGCGCTCGATGACGATGCGTTTCTGCGCGAGACCCTGCGGGTGGTGCACGCCGGAGTGGATTACCTTCAACCGGCGCTTGCCGACCTGGGGCTCGAATGCCAACCTACCCAGTCGAATTTTATCATGGTCCGGGTTCCGGGGGACGGGCGGCAATTCTTCGAGAGCCTCCTCGACCGCGGGGTGATCGTCCGTCCGCTGGCGAGTTACGGATTCCCGGATTGCATCCGTGTGAGCATCGGGCTGCCGGAGGAGAATCGGCGGTTTATCGAAGCGCTGAAGCAGGTGCTGGGAGTGTGAAAAAACTGCTCATCACCATTGACGGCCCGGCCGGCGCGGGCAAGAGCACCGTCAGCCGCGCGCTGGCCGAGCGGCTGGGCTACCGGTATGTCGACACCGGCGCCCTGTATCGCGGGGTGGCGTATGTTGCCCGGCACCGAGGGGTCGCTGAGCAGGATGATGCCGGTCTGAGCGACCTGTTGGACGCATTGGCCTTGAATTTCATACTAGGCAACACCGGGCAGCGCCTGACGGCCAACGGCGAGGATATCACCGACGCGATCCGGACCCCGGAGATTTCGATGCTGGCTTCGGCGGTATCCGCCCGGCCGGTGGTGCGGGAGGTTCTGCTGAGGGTTCAACGTGAACTGGGGCGGCAGAAGGCAGCGGTTTTTGAGGGCCGTGACATGGGAACGGTGGTTTTTCCGGACGCCGACGTCAAGTTTTTTCTGGACGCCTCAACCCGGACCCGGGCGCAGCGGCGATTCGCCGAAGCCAAGGACCCATCCGCCGTGTCGTTCGAAGCGATCGAGCGAGACATGCGGCAGCGGGACCGGCAAGACAGCACCCGTGCGCTGGCGCCTCTGAAAGCGGCCGCCGATGCGGTTGTGATCGATTCCACCGAACTGACCATCGACCAGGTGGTGGAGCAGATGCTGGCGCATGTCCGGGGGGTTCTGGACCGCGGCTGAAGGCCCCGGATCGATCGGTGTGCGTTCGCCTTCCGATTTTATCGTTGCATTTTCCTGCCAATTTGCTACAGATGACCGGTTATGATTAAGCGGTGAAATCCAATTTTGAGGCCAAGGGGGAAAAGGCGTGTATGGTTAACATCACAACCAACTTAGAAAAAGATCCAATGCTCGAAAAACCGTCTGCAACGGGTGCCGCCGATGGAAAAGAGTTCAGCATGGACGCCATCGATGCGGCCGAGCCGTCGATGAATATGTACGAGGACAGCTTCGGCCAGTTCAAGGAGGGCGAGGTTGTCACCGGGGTCATCACGGCGGTCGACAAGGATCTGGTGCTCGTGGACATCGGCTACAAGTCCGAAGGGCAGATTCGCATCAACGAGTTCCGGGCCGAGGACGGCAGCATCACCGCCCGGGTCGGGGACCGGGTGGAGGTCATGGTCGAATGGTGGGACGACGAGGACGAGCGCGTCATCCTGTCAAAGGAAAAGGCCGCGAACATCAAGGTCTGGGAGAACATCAAGAAGTGCCATGACGAAGACGGCACCATCCGGGGCGCCATCACCAGCCGGGTCAAAGGCGGCTTCTCCGTGGACATCGGCGTGCCGGCGTTTCTGCCGGGCTCGCAGGCGGATCTGCGCCCCATCCGCAACCTGGACGACATGGTGGGCAAGACCTACGACTTCAAGATCCTCAAATACAACCGCAAGCGCAGCAACATCGTGCTTTCGCGGCGGGTGCTGCTGGAGAAGGAGCGCGAGAGCAAACGCGCGGCGACCCTGTCTTCGATCCACGAGGGCAAGGTGCTGCCGGGCATCATCAAGAACATCACCGAATACGGCGTTTTCGTGGACCTCGGCGGGGTCGACGGGCTGTTGCATATAACGGACATCTCCTGGGGCCGGGTCAAGCATCCATCCGACCTGTTCAAAATCGGCGACCAGATCAATGTCAAGGTGCTCAATCTGGACCTTGAGAAGGAACGGGTTTCGCTCGGCATGAAACAGCTGGCCGCCGATCCCTGGACCGTTGCAGCGCAGCGCTATCCGGTCGGCAAGCGGGTGACCGGTCGGGTGGTCAGCCTGACCGATTACGGCGCTTTCGTGGAGTTGGAAGAGGGCATCGAGGGCCTGATCCATGTCTCCGAAATGTCCTGGACCCGCAAGGTCCGGCATCCGTCCAAGGTGGTTTCGGTCGGCGAAGAGGTCGAAGCGGTCGTGTTGGACATCAAGCCCGAGGCCCGGCGGATTTCATTGGGCATGAAGCAGGTCGCGCCCAATCCCTGGGATGTCATTGCAGAGAAATACCCCGTCGGGACCACGATCGAAGGTAAGATCAAGAACATCACCGACTTCGGCATTTTCATCGGTATCGATGAAGGCATCGACGGCCTGGTGCATATCTCGGACCTCTCCTGGACCAAGCGCGTCAAGCACCCTTCCGAGATTTACAAGAAGGGGGACGTGGTGCAGGCCATCGTACTGGACATCGAGAAGGACAACGAACGCTTTTCGCTCGGCGTCAAGCAGCTTCAGGATGACCCCTGGAAGTCGGTGGGGGCCCGCTACCGGGTCGGCACCGAGATCAACGGTACCATCACCAACGTGACGGATTTCGGGGTGTTCGTGGAACTGGAGGAGGGCATCGAGGGCCTGGTTCACGTTTCCGAAATCAGCAAGGAAAAGATCAAGACGCCGGTCGGCAAATTCAACGTGGGCGAGATGATCACCGCCAAGGTGATGACCATCAACAGCGACGAGCGCCGCATCGGCCTGTCCATCAAGCGGCTGGAAGTGGACCGCGAGCAGAGTCTGCTCAGCGAGTACGTGAGCAGCATGGGCCAGGCTCCCACGACCACCTTCGGAGAGTTGCTGCGGGAGAACCTGCAGGAGAAGCTCAAGGAAGAATAGAAGGCTGCGCGTTTTTATCAGCCGATTGGCTTGACGGCCTCATCCCTTTCTGCATCCAAAACCCCGCTCTACCGAGCGGGGTTTTGCTTTGCTCCCAAGCCCCCATACCGTGGGCGTCCAACCATGGATAGCATGACACTCTTTGGCATCATCAGCACCTCGCTGGGTGTAATGCGCGCGATGCCGCAACTCGTCCGCCTGTTGCGCGCGCGGCGCGCCTATGGCGTTTCTGTCGATACCACCGCCACGAGTATGATCGTCAGTTTCGGCTGGGCGACCTATGGCCTCTTGACC
>JALOPB010000340.1 GCA_025454115.1 Desulfobacterales bacterium
CCCTGGATCCGCAAGGCCAAAGAGGTGCTCGGTCCCAGGAACATTCGGGTTCTTTGCCACACCGACGGCGAGAACCAGGGTCTCATGGACCTCATCCGCGATTCCGGCACGGACATCGCCGAAGCGGTCTGTCCGGCGCCCATGACCAAGGTGAGCATCCAGGAGTATTACCGGCGCTGGTGCGACCGCATCACCATTTTCGGTGGAATTCCATCCAACCTGCTGCTGCCCCAGTTGACCCCTGACGATCAATTCAAGAGCTTCATGGAGAAGCTTTTCACCGGTATCGGCGACGGTTCCCGGTTCATTCTGGGGATTGCGGATACGACCCCGCCCGATGCGGACTTCGAGCGCCTGGTCCGCATCGGGGATCTGGTTCACGAAAAAGGCCGTCTGCCGCTGCAGGCCGGCGCCTTCAATCCGGTCGATCTGGCGGGCGCTGCCAGGGTGATCGCCCCGAGACAACCTGCGTCGCCGGTTCAGTCGGACACCCGCTTCACGAAAATTCGACAGGCGGTCCTCGACGGACAGGAGCCGGAGCTCATCGAACAGGTCAAAGCGCTGCTCACGCAGAAGGTTGCTCCCAAAGACATCATCGACCAGGGCATGGTCGCCGCCATGGATACCCTCAACCAGTCGTTCAAGGACGGGACCGTCTTCATCCCGGAAGTACTGGTGGCCGCCCGGGCCATGAATTCGGCGGTGCGCTTTCTGGAGCCTTACCTGGCGGACACCGACCGCCGCGACGGCGGAAAAATCCTGATCGGCACGGTTCGAGGAGACATGCACGACATCGGCAAGAACATGGTCGCGACCATGCTGCGCGGGGTCGGTTTTAGCGTGGCCGATCTGGGAATAAACATCGCCGCGGATGTTTTCATTAATAAAGTGATCGACGAACAGCCGCAGATCCTGGCTTTGTCCGCCCTGCTGACCACCACCATGCCCGAAATGGGCAAGGTCATTGGAGCCCTGTCGCAAGCCGGAATACGGGAGTCGGTAAAAGTCATCGTCGGCGGGGCTCCCGTGAATCAGAATTTCGCCAAGGATATCGGTGCGGATGGATATGCCAAGGATGCCGCCGAGGCCATCGACCTTGTCCGCAGCCTGATTCGATGAAGCGTATTCAGCGCGTCGAGGCAACCCAAGCCGGAGGGCTTATGAGCAAGTCTGGTCATGTCGCCAATCTGGTCGTTATCGGGCTGGGTATTTTCGTGGCCTACCACTCCTACTATTATCTCAAGCTTGGCATCCTGATCGCTCCGGGTGCCGGTTTCCTGCCGTTCCTCTGCGGGCTGGCCCTCGTTGCCCTGGCCGTCATATGGCGGCTTCAAACCATCTTCTTCAAGCCTCCTTCAAAAGCCGAACCCGCCGGGAGCCCCTTGACGGCGGCCGGTGAGGGGGAAGCCGCTCCGCCGCCGGTTTCGCGGGTCAAGCTGGTTCTGGCGTTTGCGGCCACCGTCGTTTATGCCGTTTTGTTCGAACGGATCGGGTTTTTTTCAGCCACGCTGGTGTTCATGCTCGCCTGGCAGGTGGTCGTTGAGCGGCAGCCTTGGCTGAGAGCCATTGTTATCACGGTGCTCTGTTCGGCTGCCTTGTACGCGCTGTTCCGCTTGCTGCTGCATGTCGAGCTGCCGCCCAATCCGTTGTTCGCGTAAACTGGAGGAGGTCCTGGCATGAGCATTTTTGATGGAATCATCTCGGGATTCGGCATTGCGCTGACGCCCATGAACCTTCTGTTCGGTTTTATGGGCGCCTTGATCGGCACGGCGGTGGGCGTGCTGCCCGGGTTGGGACCCGCCGCCACCATCGCGCTGCTGCTGCCGATCACCTATTCGATTCCCTCCCCGGTTCCCGCGGTGATCCTGATGGCCGGTATCTACTACGGGGCCATGTACGGCGGGTCCACGACATCGGTTCTGCTCAATCTGCCGGGTGAGGCCGCATCGGTGGTGACCTGCATCGACGGCTACAAGATGGCTCAGCAGGGCAGGGCCGGCGCGGCGCTGGGAATCGCAGCCATCGGGTCATTCGTCGCCGGCACCGTGGCCGTGATCGGGCTCACGCTCTTCGCGCCACCCATCGCCGAGTTCGCGCTGGGCTTCGGCCCGCCGGAGAAATTCGCCCTCGCGCTCCTGGGCCTGTTGATGGCGGTGACGCTTTCAGGCGATTCGGTCGTCAAGGGGCTGATCATTATGGTTCTGGGCCTACTCTTCGGAACCGTCGGCATCGACCCGATTTCCGGGAAAAGCCGATTCGATTTCGGCGTCACCGAGCTCCAAAGCGGGTTTGATTTCGTGACGCTGGCCGTGGGCGTCTTCGGCGTGGGGGAAATTTTTTACAACCTGGAACAGCAGGGTGCGGCCGAGATCGTCACCACCAAGGTGGGGCAGGTGTTCCCCAAAATGGCGGACTGGATCAAATCGCGGATGGCGATCCTGCGGGGCACGCTGGTGGGCTTCTTTATCGGCATCATCCCGGGCGGCGGCGCGGTGATTTCCTCGCTCGTGTCCTATGCGGTCGAAAAGAAAGTCTCCAAGCACCCGGAGGAGTTCGGCCAGGGGGCCATCGAGGGGGTCGCCGGCCCCGAATCCGCCAACAACGCGGCTTCGAGCGCATCATTCATCCCCCTGCTCACCCTCGGCATCCCGAGCAATGCCTCCATCGCCATGATTTTCGCATGCCTGTTGATCAAGGGGGTGACGCCCGGCCCCTTCCTGATCGTCGAACACCCCGACGTGTTCTGGGGCGTGATCGCCTCCATGTACATCGGCAACGTCATGCTCATCATCCTGAACCTGCCGTTGGTCGGGATCTGGGTGCAGCCAGGCCTTCGATCTCTACGCCCTGGTCGCCTTCGGCGTTCTCGGCTATGCGCTGCGCAAGCTCAAATTCGAGGCGGGGCCCCTGCCGTTGGCATTTATCCTGGGTCCTATGATCGAAGGCTCCATGCGCCAGTCGCTGCTGATGTCCGGAGGGAGTTTCTCGATTTTTTTCACCCGCCCCATTTCGATGACCATCGTGGCGTTGTTTGGGCTCTTCGTCATGGGGCAGATTGTTGTCAGCGTCCGTCGTTCGAGCCGTTGCGCCGGAGTCCCGAAGACGGCTTGACCGGCAGGACAATTCCTGTTTTTCTAAAACGAAAGGAGCAGGCGTATGAAACAAAGAAAGATCGTCAGCAGTTTGGTTATCGCGTTGGTTGTCGCTTGCATGGTTCCGGCGGCATTTGCGCAGGACAAATTCCCGTCCAAGCCGGTCAACGTGATCGTTCCGTTCGCGGCCGGTGGTTCGTCGGACCTGCTGGCCCGGGCCGTTGAGAAAGTCTGGACGAAATATTCACCCCAACCTTTGGTCGTCATCAACAAGCCCGGCGGCGGCGGCGTGGTCGGAACGGAGTTCGTGGTGCGGTCCAAGCCCGACGGATACACTCTCTTCCTCGGATACGGCTCAGGCCACGACGTGGTCATGCCGCACCTGCAGAAAATGCCCTACGACACTTACAACGACCTTGCGGCCGTTTCGCGGCTGTCCGTTCATTCCGTCGCGGTCTGCACGGGCGCCAAGTCGGAGTTCAACAGCATCAAGGACATGGTGGCCTGGGCCAAGAAAGAGAATAAGCCGATCACCTCCTCCGTTTCGACCAAGGCCGGCGCAGTCGACATCACCATCACCGCTCTCGGCAAGGTGGCGGGCATCAACATCGTGACGGTGCCGTTTGCCGGAGGCGCGGATGCCGTGACCACGCTGGCCGGCGGGCACGTGATGATCGGCGGCGGCCATCCCTCGGAGATCATGCCCCATATCAAAGCCGGCCGCTTCAAGCCGCTGGCGGTGGCCCTGCCCGAGCGCGACCCGTCGCTGCCGGATGTACCGACTTTGATCGAGCAGGGGTTCAACGTCCACACGTGGGGTTCCATCAAAGGCGTAGCAGCGCCGGCGGCGACTCCCAAGGAAGTGGTGGCATATCTGGATGCCACCTTCAAAAAGATCTGTGAGGATCCCGAATTCAAGAAGCTCATGGCCGACCTGGCTCAACCGATCATGTACCAGAACAGCGCTGATTTTGCGAAGTTCCTGCAGCAGGCCTACGCCGATTACGGCAAACTCATCAAGGATTTGAATATTTCAATCCAGTAAGGTTTTTGATAGAGAGTATCGTCAGGTCAACGAGACCGGCGCGCAGCCGACGGATTTTATGGATCCGTCGGCTGCACGTCGAACGTCGATGTGTTTAGTTCAGAGCGGGAATCGCTCGGAAAAATCAGAACAGAAGGAGCAGAAGATGAAAATCGGATTTGTGGGCCTGGGAATCATGGGAAAACCGATGGCAAAGAACCTCTTGAAGGCGGGTTACCAGCTGGTCGTGTACGATATCGTCGCAGCCGGCGTGAAAGACGTGGCGGCGGCAGGAGCCGAGGCGGCTACATCGGCCAAGGAAGTGGCCCAAAAAACAGATATCGTCATTACGATGCTGCCGAATTCGCCCCACGTGAAAGCCGCTGTTCTGGGACCCAATGGAGTCCTGGAGGGCGCCAAGCCCGGAACGATCATCGTGGACATGAGCTCGATTGCGCCGCTCGCCGCCAAGGAAGTCGCCGCCAAGGCGGCCGAGAAGGGCGTTGAGATGCTTGACGCCCCCGTGAGCGGCGGGGAACCGAAAGCGATTGACGGAACGCTTTCGATCATGGTCGGCGGCAAAAAGGAAATATTCGATAAATGCCAGGCTATCCTAAGCAAGATGGGGGCGTCGGTCGTGCTCTGCGGAGAGATTGGGGCAGGCAACACGACCAAGCTGGCCAACCAGATCATCGTGGCCCTGAACATCGCCGCCATGTCGGAGGCGCTCGTCCTGGGGGCCAAGGCCGGGGTCAATCCTGAAACCATCTACAAGGCGATCCGTGGCGGATTGGCCGGAAGCACCGTGCTGGATGCCAAGGCGCCCATGGTGTTGAGCGGCAACTTCAAACCGGGATTCCGAATCGAGCTGCACATCAAAGACCTCGCCAACGCGATTGAGACCGGCCACGAAATCGGAGTGCCCCTGCCGCTGACCAGCCAGGTGATGGAGATCATGCAGGCGCTGAAAGTCGATGGCAAGGCGGGCAACGATCACAGTGGGATCGCCCAGTATTACGAGAAACTGGCCAAGTTTGAGGCGCGTAAGTAAAAACCGGCCGAGTCGGGTACGTTAGCAGGTGTGCAGGTTTTCTATGCCAAGTGCGATTGCCAGACTGCTGGAGGGCATTCCGGTTCCGCGCCTCGTCAAGGTCCAACAGGTTTTTGAGCGGTTGGCCATCACGGATGTCGCGGCCGTGTTGCGGAAACGCCTTCTGGACTCGCGAGTTCTTGGTTCGGTGCGGCCGGGCATTAGTATCGGCGTTGGGGTCGGCAGCCGGGGTATCTCCAACCAGCCCATGATGGTGCGAATCCTCATTGATCATCTCAAGGCCAAGGGCTCCCATCCGTTTATTTTCCCCGCCATGGGGAGCCATGGCGGGGCTACGGCCGAGGGGCAGCAGGACCTCCTCGCTCGTATGGGCATCTCCGAGCAGACGATGGGCGCGCCCGTGCGCGCCACCATGGACGTGGTCGACATGGGAACGGCCGAAAACGGCCTGACCGCGTGGTTCGATGCCTACGCCGCCGCAGCCGACGGCATCGTGCTGATAAACCGGATCAAGCCGCATGTCTCCTTTCGGGGCCGGTACGAAAGCGGGCTGATGAAGATGATCGCCATCGGCCTTGGCAAACAGAAAGGGGCCGAAGTCTGCCACCAGTTGGGCATGGAACGAATGCTCGGGAACATTGAGGCGATCGGTCGGACGGCCCTTTCGACCGGAAAGATTCTGTTCGGCATCGCCCTACTCGAAAATGGGTATCACGAGACCTGCCGAATCGAAGTCATTCCTGCCGACCGCATCGAGGAAGAGGAGGTCGCGCTCCAAGCGGAAGCCAAGCGTCTAGAGCCGAGGATCCTTTTCGACCGGTTGGATGTCCTCATTATTGACGAAATCGGCAAAAACATCTCCGGAACCGGGTTCGACAACAACGTCGTGGGTCGTTACCACCTGCCGCACATGACGTCCGCAGGACCGTTCATCACACGCATCGCCGCCCTGGACATCACCGAGGCATCCCACGGCAACGGCAACGGTCTAGGGATCGTGGACTTCACGACCGACCGGGCCTACCGGAAGTTCAACTTCGAAGAGACCTATCCCAACTCGCTCACATCCACGGTGCCGGCCAGCGTCAAAATCCCCATGGTTCTGAAAAATGACCGACTGGCCATCCAGGCGGCGATCAAGACCTGCAACATTGCGGATTTCCGGCAGGTGCGGCTGGGGCGCATCAAAAACACCCTTGAGGTCCACCAAATGGAGATTTCGCAGAA
>JALOPB010000341.1 GCA_025454115.1 Desulfobacterales bacterium
GCATTTCCACCCATTCGATCGCGTCGATGTAGATGCCGAGATACCAGGCGTCCACCTCGTCCGGATGGATGCCGGCCAGCAGGGCGAAGTTGCCCGTGACCATCAGCCGCTGGATGTGGTGGGCGTAGGCGTGCTTCAGGGACTGGCCGATCGCTGCCGCGAGGCAGGCCATGCGGGTTTCGGCGGTCCAATAATAATCGGGCAGCGGAAGATCGTGCCCGAAAAAGTTCATTCCCGCAAAATCCGGCATCAAGGCCCAGTAGACTCCCCGCATATATTCGCGCCAGCCTAAAATCTGGCGCACGAAGCCTTCGACCTGCTGAATGGCGATCCGCTGCGGGTCCTTTTCCCAGGCATTCACCGCCGCCGCAATGACCTCCATGGGGTGCATGATCTTGGTGTTGAGCGCAAACGACAGGCGGCAGTGAAACAGCGACCAGCTCTTAACGGTCATGGCGTCCTGGTAAGTGCCGAAATGCGGCAGCCCGTCGGCGATGAAGGCCTTGAGCAGCCTGAGCGCCTGCGGCCGGTCGATGGGCCAGATCAGCCTGCGGGGATCGATCTCGCCGAAGGTCTTGACCTTCGAGCTGCGAATCATGTCGACGATCCCGCTCACGTCGTTTTCAAACACGAGCGGCGGCGGAATCGGAACGCGGCCGTCATAGGGCCTGCGGTTTTCGGTGTCGAAATTCCAGCCGCCGCCAGCGGGCTGCTCTCCTTCCATCAACACATCGAAACGCTTGCGCATGCGGCGATAGAACGACTCCATCAGGAAACGCTTCTTCCCTGCGAACATGTCTTTCAGTTCCCGGCGCTGGGCCAGGAAGTGCGCGGTGTCGTCTGCGGCAAAGGGTACCGGCAGGCATGCGCCGAGTTCGCGCAGTTGAACGTCCAGACGGTACTCGTCCGGTAGCAGGTATTCGAACCGGGTGATGCCCTGCGAGCGGATGATTTGGAGGACATTCTCGCGGATGGTCTGTCGATTGCCGGGGTCGTCCAGCCGAAGATAGGTCACCCGGTGGCCCTGCCGCCGGAGATGGTCGCCAAAGGCCCGCATGGCCGCAAAGAAGGCGGCCACCTTCTGGATGTGATGCGTGACGTAATCGGTTTCCTGCCGGACTTCCATGAGGACATAGCTCACTCGGCTATCCGGCCGCTTGAACCAGGAGTGGGCTGAGTTGAGTTGGTCGCCCAGAATCAGGCGGAGAATCTTTTCAGGTCTGGCCATCGACTTGGCTCTGAGCGAAATTATTAAAGCGCCGCCGCCGGCGGCCTATTGATAACGCGGCAAAAAGCAGACATTTTTCACTTCCGGCGTGAACTGCTCCGGACCGTTCAACAGCTTTTTGCCGGCCGAACGCACGACTGCTTCGATCATCCCCCGGAACAGGATGTGGTGGACCGGCAGAAAGGCGTTCCAGTAGAGAATGCCGCCCAATCCCCTGGGGAGGAATAGGGCGATCAATTGAATCTCACAGCGACCCCCGCCCAGAGCGACGAGGTCGATATCCAAGAGCGCATCGCCGGGCATTTTCATCTCCGAGAGCAGATGCAAGCGGTGCGGCGGGTCCGCCTGCAGCACGCGCCAGAAATCAAAGGCGTCGCCCGGCCGGAAACCGGTGCTCTGTGTCCGCCCGGCGTCGATGCCTCTCCCGCCGAAGAGCCGGTCGATCAGCCCCCGCAGATGCCAGAGGACACCGGCATAGTAGTAGCCGTGCCTGCCGCCGATGCGGCTCAACGGCTGCCAGAGGTCTTCCGCACTCGCGGCGGCGACGGCGCGGTAGGCGCAGACATAGCGGGTGCCGCCGGCATAATCGGCATCGCCGCAGTAGGGCCACTCGAAGGGCAGCAGCTTTCCGTCCGGCGACCAGCAGGTGTCCAGCTGCTCCTGCTTCACGCGTTCCAGGGAGCGCCGGATGGCCTCCCGGCAGCTGAGCAGATGCTGGGGGATGATGAGGCGGATCCGGTCGTCGCGGCAGACGGCGTCGCTGGTCAGCCCCTCGGTCAGCGGCAGGGCGATGGATTTCGGCACCGGGCTGATCAGATGGATCCAGAGCGCGCTCAGCGTGGGCGTCAGCACCGGGACCGGTATGATGACCCGTTTGCGCAGGCCGGCTTCCTCGGCATAGATCTCGAGCAGCCGCTGGTAGGTCATGATATCCGGGCCGCCGATGTCGTAGGTTTCGCCGGTGGTTTCCGGGTGCTCCAGACAGCCGACCAGGTAGCCGATGACGTTGCTGATGGCGATCGGCTGGTTCCGGGAGCGCACCCAGCGGGGGGTGGTCATGGCCGGAAGCCGTTCGACCAGGTAGCGCAGGATCTCGAAGGAGGCGCTGCCGGAGCCCAAGATCATGGGGGTCCGCAGGTCGGTCGTGGGGACCCGGCCGGTCTGGAGGATCCGGGCGACCTCGATGCGCGAGGAAAGGTGCTTGCTCAGGGTGCCGTGCTTGGCCTCGGCCAGCCCGCCCAGATAGATGATCCGTTGGATGCCCGCGGCCTCTGCGGCGGCCGCCATGTTGCGGGCCGCGGTGCGGTCGGCCTCGGCGAACCGGTCTTTCTGGGCGATCATGGAATGTACGAGATAATAAGCGGTTTCGCAGCCCGCGGCGGCGGCTTTAAGCGAGGCGGCGTCCAGCACGTCGCCTTTGACCAGCTCCGCTCCGGAGTGGCCGGCCCAGGGGCGGCAGGCCATTTTTTCGACGGAGCGCGCCATCGCCCGCACGCGGCATCCCTTCTGCAGCAGGGCGGGAATCAGGCGTCCGCCGACATAGCCGGTGGCACCGGTGACCAGGACAGGTCGATTCGGGTTCATCTTCAGGCGTGGTTCCTCAATTTCAGAGCCAGCGGGTGCGGGTTCAGGTACACCTGCTGCTTCAGATAGGGTTGGTCGTACTTGCGCACATAATGGTTCAGCAGCGTGATCGGCACGATCAATGGGACATGCTCCCGGCGGTACTGGTCGAATACCTCCAGCAGCTCCTGCTTTTCGTCGGCGCTCAGCTGCTGCTTGAAGTAGCCCATGATGTGCTGCAGCACGTTCATGTTCTTTTTGAGAGAGGTCTTCAGCCGCAGGGCTTCGAGCAGCCGCCGCTCGTAGTCGGCGTAGACCTCCCGGATCGGCAGGTGCCGGCCCTCGGCGACGAGCTTTCCCGTGCGCTGGGCGTGCACGGGGCTGTGGGACAAAATAAGCAGTTTGTGCCGGGTGTGGAAATCAACCAGCTGCTTCATGCTCGCCGGCCGGCTCAGCGTCTCGCGCCAGCGCTTCAGCGTGAAGATCTGCTCGATGAAGGTCTCCCTGAGCTTGGCGTCGTTGAGACGGCCCTCCTCCTCCACGGGGAGCAAGGGGAAGTGCCGGGTGAAGGCCCGGGCGAACATGCCGACCCCTTTCTTCTCCGCCATGCCCTTGGCGTTGTAAACCTTGACCCGTTCCAGGCCGCTGCTGGGGGAATCGCTTTTAAAGATGAACCCGCACAGGTTTTCCGTTTCGAGCTCGCGGACTCGCGTTTCGGCCCAGGCGGCCATGCGCTCGGTGTGGTCCACCTGGGTGCGCGTGGTCATGAACCGCGGGTTCTCGGGATCGCCCACCAGCCGGAAGGTTTCACGGGGGATGGGGAAGCCGGCTTCCACCTCCGGGCACACCGGCACGAACTCCAGGTATTCCCCGAGCGTGCCCGTGAGATAGCGATCGTGTTTGTGGCTGCCGTCGAAACGCACCGGCTGGCCGAGCAGGCA
>JALOPB010000342.1 GCA_025454115.1 Desulfobacterales bacterium
GACCTGCTCATCATGGACGAAAGCCTGGCCAATGTGGATGAGATCACCCGTGAGAAAATCATCCTGAAAGTCAAAATTCTATTCCCGGACCGGTGCTTTCTCTACATTTCCCACAATGTGGCGGAGGTCGCCAAGTTCTGCAGCCAAATTCTCGTGCTGCGCAGCCCGTCCCGATCCCCTCAGCTGGTGGCGGTGCAGGGATGCGACCACCGGGACGGCGCCGAATCCGATCCCGGCCGGCTGGAGCGCGCCATGCTGGAGATCGTCCATGCTGCATAGGCGGATTTATCAGTTTTTAATCATATACGCGATCGGGCTGGGCCTGCTGCTGGCGCTCAAGTACGGCCTCAACCTTTCGGACTACGTCATTCCCAGCCCCGACGAAATCGTGCGAACGTTCCGCAGTTTCGGCGGCCCGTACTTCCTGGCCGTGTTCAACACATTGGCGGTGGCCATTCTCGGCCACGTCCTGGCCATCTGCCTGGCCACGCTCGTTGCGGTTATCGGCCGGCTGACGGCCTGGATCGGATCCTTCATCCGCACGGCGGCTTACAACATCCAGGCCTATCCCATCGTCGCGGTGGCACCGATCATTTTCATTCTGCTCGGCGATGGGCTGCAGTCGCGGCTGTTGATCGCGGCCATGATCTGCTACTTCCCGCTGCTGCTCTCGTTTATCGGCGTGTTTTCAGAACCCATCCGGGAAATCGAACATTTTTATGAATCCACGGGGCGGATGACGTGGCGGCTGCAGGTCAAGATCCGAGCTTTCGAGAACATCCAGAAGCTGACTACGGTGATCGTGGGCAGCGCCACCATGGCCATGGTCGGAACCATCGTGGCCGAGTTTATCGCCGCCACGGCGGGCATCGGCTACAGCATCCGTATAGCCTTGTATCAAAGCGATCTTGCGAAGATCCTGGTGGCGCTGTTCTTGATCGGCGTCGGCACCTCGCTTTACCTGGTCGGCCTCGAGTGGGTCGGCAACGCGCTTCAAAAACGTCTGAAAAACGTTTGAAACGGCCTTATTGATGTACGCCAAAACAAAACTCTTCCTAATATCAGCTCTAATTTTTCTTTCGGCTTGCGCACCGGAAGAAAAATTAGAGGAGGTGAACTACCGGCTCAAATGGCTCTACAACGTCAGTACGGTCGGAGACCTCTACGCCGATGCCTGCGGCTATTTCACGCGCCACGGTCTGAAGGTCAACGTCAAGCCCGGCGGCCCGGAGCGCGACGCCTTGAAGGAGCTCGAGCTCGGACATGCCCAGTTCGGGGTCGCCTCGGCCGATCAGGTGCTGCGAGCGGTCGCCAAGGGGGCGCCCATCGTGGTTCTGGCCCAGCTGTTTCAGGTCAATCCCCTGCATTGGATCTACCGACCCGACCAGACCGTTTTTTCCGGCGGCGAGGATTTGAAGGGCAAACGCATCGGAGTTACCTTCGGCGGCAACGACGAGGCCATCCTGCGGGCTCTTCTGGCGCGTTACAGCATCTCCGAAAACCAGGTGACCCTTTTCAGCGTGCGCTATGACTATGTGCCGTTTTATGAGAGGCGGGTGGACTTCTGGCCGCTCTATCTCAACGCCCAGGCCGTCATCATCGGTGAAAAACTTGAGAAGGCCGGCGAAAGCTATGCCTTCCTGAGCCCGGATCGGCTGGGGGTGCGGTTCGTTGCCAACTCGGTGGTGACCACCCGCGAAATGATTGAAAAACACCCCGAAACCGTGAAGCGGTTTCGCACCGCCCTGCTGGAAGGATGGCGGGATGCGCTGGACTTCGGCAACCAGGAGCAAGCAATCCAGGTGTTGCTGGAAGCCGACCGGGAGACGCCCGAGCCCGTCGTTCGCCGGCAACTTGCCGTGACGCGCGACTTGATGCTGCTGCCGGCGGGCGGTGGATTCGGAAAGATCGACGCGGCCGCCTGGAGAGAGACCGAAAAAATCCTGCGGGCCCAAGGGCTGATCGAGGAGCCCGTCGACGTTGAATCTCTGCTGTTTACATATAAATAAGAAAGGAATTCAAATCATGGCCAAGCGCAGCGACTTGATGACGAAAGGACCGGAACGCGCCCCGCACCGTTCATTGCTGAGGGCGGAGGGTTTTACGGATTGGGAAATGGAGCGGCCGATCATCGGCATCGCCAACTCCTTCAACGAAATCATCCCAGGGCACTCGCACTTGGATAAACTGGTGGACGCCGTAAAGGCCGGCGTATATGCCGCCGGCGGCACCCCGGTGGTCTTCAACACCATCGGCGTGTGCGACGGCATCGCCATGAACCATGTCGGTATGAAATATTCGCTGCCCAGCCGGGAGCTCATCGCCGACTCGCTCGAGATCATGGCCATGGCCCACCCTTTCGACGGACTGGTGCTGATGGCCTCCTGCGACAAGATCATCCCCGGCATGCTGATCGCGGCGGCGCGGCTGAACATCCCATCGATTTTCCTCCCCGGGGGCCCCATGCTGCCGGGTCGGGTGCACGGCAGGGATACGGGTGTGGACAAGGTGTTTGAAGCGGTCGGCCGTTTCAAGGGGGGCAAGATTTCGGCGGCCGAGCTGAAGCAGTGCGAGTGCAGCGCCTGTCCGGGTGCCGGCTCCTGCTCCGGCATGTTTACCGCCAACACCATGAGCAACCTCTCTGAGGCCCTGGGGATGACGCTGCCGCTCGGCGGCAGCGCTCCGGCGGTTTACGCCGACCGCATCTGGATCGCTAAACAGACCGGCCTGACGGCTGTGCAGCTCGTGAAACGCAACATCCGGCCGCGCGACATCCTGACCCGCGAAGCCTTTCACAACGCCATCGCCACCGACATGGCTCTCGGCGGCTCCACCAACAGCGCCCTGCACATTCCGGCCATCGCCTACTACGCCGAGGTGGATGTCACCCTGGCGGATTTCGGAAAGTTCACGGAGAAGACCCCGCATCTCACGTCCCTGGCTCCGGCCGGGCCGCACCATGTGGTGGATTTCTTCCATGCCGGCGGCATTCCCGCCGTCATGGCGGAGCTGCGCCGCGGCGGCCTCATCAACGAGAAGGCCATGACCGTCTTGGGCAAACCCGTCGGCAAGATGCTCGACGCCATCAAGGCCGGCATCAAGGACAAAGCGGTCATCCGCACCCTGAAAGACCCGGTGCACCGCACGGGCGGCCTGGCCGTGCTCAACGGCAACCTGGCTCCGCAGGGGGCGATCGTCAAGCAAGCGGCCGTGGCCGAAGAAATGCTGAAGCACAGCGGGCCGGCGCGGATCTTCAACTCGGAGGAGGATGCCTTCAAGGCCATCGTGGGCGGCGGCGTCCGTCGGGGCGATGTGGTGGTGGTCCGCTACGAGGGCCCCAAGGGCGGGCCCGGCATGCAGGAGATGCTTTCACCGACCGCGGCCCTGGCCGGTATGGGCATGGACAAGGAGGTGGCGCTCATCACCGACGGCCGCTTCTCCGGTGCCAGCCGCGGATCCGCCATCGGCCATGTTTCTCCGGAAGCGGCGGCCAGAGGGCCGATTGCCGCCTTACAGGAGAGCGACATCATTGAGATCGATATACCGGGCAAACGCCTGAGCGTGCGGCTGAGCCAGAAGGAGATCAAGAGGCGGCTGGCCGTCCTGCCGAAATTCGAGCCCAAGATCAAAACCGGTTATTTGGGCCGTTACGCCGAACTGGTATCCAGTGCGGACAAAGGGGCGGTGTTTCC
>JALOPB010000343.1 GCA_025454115.1 Desulfobacterales bacterium
ACGATCAGGAAAATAGATGAGCGGAAATAGCCGACGGCCCTTCGATATTCAGTCGCCTGCACTAGGCATGGACGATAGAACTCGACTACGATATCTGATTCACCCGACCGATACTCGGTTGCCAAATGAATTGAACCTAACCCTGCGTTAGACAGCATCGTTTTATCTGTTATGCCAATTGATTAATTGTTTGCTGATGCTCATATTGAAGCCCCCCTTTCAAATGAATCCTGGTGATCAAACCTGATCAGTGACTGCTGTACATAGAAATCTTGGACATCAATGCCAACCCAGTAGCGCCCAGTGGCCGCTGCTGAGTAGCCGGTGGTGTTGCTGCCGGCAAAAGGGTCAAGAACCAGATCGCCCTTGTCTGTCAGAAACTCAATGAAAAATGACGCCAAGCCGAGGGGCATTCGTGCAGGGTGTGGCGTGATTCCGCGCTTCTTGCACTCTCGGTGAAAATAGTCGTTCGAGGCATTGTTCGCCATTGAAAAGATATTAGGCAGCCTAACTTCCCTTTCGGGATCCAAGGCATCCATCTCAAACAAGTTGTGGGCAATCGAGCCCCCATGATCATTGAGAAAGCTCTTTTCACTAATGACATGCTCAGAAGGGCGCTTGCCAGCGTTGTAGCTTCCCCTTTTCAAGAGTCTTTTCATCGAGTTGCTGTATGGACGCAGTACCTTCGAGTTGTCTGCTTTCGGGAAGTCGGTCTTGGCGAGCCACCACACATGTGTGAAGCTGTCTACTGTACGGATGCGGTTTACTGTGACCCACTGGGCGGGTGACGGCAACCTAGAAGGGTTGTAGCACACAAACTGCTGGATCAGCCGCAAGCCAGCACCTTTGTGGCGAACAAAGCCAAGCAGAGACTCTAGGTGCAATAGAGACTGGACAGGTCTGCCGGACTCCCAAGCATTGCCGATTTCAAGCACGATAGAGCCGTCCTCCGTGAGCAGGTCGGAAAATATAGGCGCGAGCGAGGTGAACCACTCCAGGTATTTTTCCCCGATCAGGTTTCCATAGCTCTTTTTTCTGTTTAGTGGGTAGGGGGGCGAGGTTAAGATTAGATTGACTCTGCCTCTCAAGGCTGCGAAATCCTTACTCGCAAGAAGATGCGTAGAATCCCCCAAGAAATAAATCCCTCCGTTGCGCTCATAAGCGGCACTATTCTTGGGTAGCAGTGTCAGAATATCAGCTGTCTGTTTTTTCGCCATCTTTTCTACCCCAATACCATTAATTTTCCAAAATACTTATCAGATCAACTAACTTAGAAAGTGCTCCAGACATGGATATTTAACCGATCAAAATTAATACAATCAACGTTTTGTAAAGCTTCATATCCACATCGAGAACACTGCCCGATTTTTTTACAACTGACAGGTGCATAATTTTACGGGCAATGAAATTTTGTCGAGTCATATCATTCGTTTTGCAAAAAAACACCCCTCTTTACAAAACCAATCACCCGCACAAGCCTCTGCCTCCCTGTCCGCCGCTGTGGCTTTGCCCTGGTCTTGCGAGTTGCAGGACGGGTGCGTTTAATCTCTTCCCTAAGTGTGCGCAGAACCTCCCCGCTAAGAATAACGGATAACTTCGTCTCGGTACATGATCTCACGGGGTCTGACAGCTAACCCCTCCCCGACGGAGACATTAACCCTGGAAGAGACGCCGAGCCGCTAGTTGGGCGAATTGTGTGGTTCGCTGCGTGTCATGATGGAGATTACTCCTCATCTCATTTTGGCCTTGATCATATCTCCGCCCACCCCCGTCACGCCGCCACCAGCGTCAGCGCAGGCTGCTTGAGCGGGCGCGGTCGTTTTCGGCGCGCGGGTGGCGGCAGGTCGACGTGCGCCAGCACCTGCTCAAACAGTGCCGGGTGAGCGCGCCCGAAGAAGCGTTCGGCGGCGGTGGTGCCGTCGGGGCGACGGACATAAAAGTTGTGCAGCGCCGTCAGGGCCGCCAGCTTGCGGTCGCTGAGGCGGTGACTGCCGTGATGGTACAGCGACAGATGGCCGTTGCGCCCTTCCACGCAGGAACTGCTGCGCTGGAACAGATCGGCACAGTCCCTGGCGACCGCCTCGATCTGGTTGCGGAGTGCGGGTGCCACGGCTTGCAGCGGATGCGTTGGCTGGCGCAGGGGTTCAAGCAACTGCGCGCTGAGCGCCGTGAGTTGCTGTCGGTCCACGGCATGGGTACGGCGCCCTGCGACCCGCTCCACGTAGAGGGCGGGAATCAAGTGGGTCAGGACCGCCTGCTCGAGGTCGGGCCCCAGGTCCAGGGCCTCGACCCGGGTCTGGACGGTCCCCCAAAAGAAGGCCAGGGTGGCCAGCCACTGGACCGTCAGGCGCTGCGCCTTGGCGAGACGTTCGCGGGCGCGGGTGGGTAAGTCGGCCGCCTCGGCGAGGTGGGCAAGGTGCGCCCACACGTCGGCGAAGCGGGCGGCCACCCGCGCCACCGGTTGCGCTTGTCCGTTCGCGAGGTCATACGGATGATAGAGGATGCCCAGTTCACGGATCTGCTCACGCGCCTGCGTTTGCCGCGCCAAGGCCCGGGTCTGCGCGCGTTCGGCGCGGATCAGGTCCGTCACAGCGGCGTCAATCCGGGCGGTGAAGGCGGGGGGGCGGCCGCGCGGATGGGGGACCTGCGCCTCATACGCCCGCCGGGCGGCCCGCGCGGCGTCCACCGACTGCTGGGCTGCTGCGACGGCGGCGGCGGCCTGTTTGACCTGGCGGGCCAGGTGCAAACTGGTGCCCTTCGACACCTCATGCTGACCATGAAAGAGGTCGGCGGTATGTTGGGCGCCGAGGTCTTTCTCGACGTGGCGCCGCAGCGCCGTGGCTTCATCGCTGGTGCCTTGGATCACGGTGACCGATAACCCGTCCACGGCCGTTGCCAGCGCCTGCGTCCAGGTCGCGGCGGTGCGATCGGGTGCGTACTGTTCCAGCACAATGAAATTCGACACCGGCTCGATGGCGACCAGGCAGACGTCGGGGTGAAAGGTTTCATCCTCGCACACCGTCACCGCCCGCGGCGGCATGGCCGCAGCGAGGACGCTCCGTTGGGCCTGCGCCTGCTGGGCCACGGCGTCCTGTACCTGCACCGTCAGCGCATACTGACTGCCGTAGGAGGCGCCAACGACGGCCGACAAGCCGCTCAGCTCCAGAAATTCACACACCAGGCGCACCCCGGCGCCGGCCCGCAAGGTGATGATCAGATGCATCACCACCACCAACTGGTGCAGCCAGCGCGTCCCCGCCGGGGTCGCCAGGCACGCCGCGACCTCCGCGGGCAGCCCCGATACGGGCCCCGCCGCACACCAGTCCCGCAGGGTGCTGCGGGCGATCCCCAGGTCCGTCGCCACCTGCCGCAGTGGCTGCCCCTGCGCCAACTGGATCGCCGCGACCCCGAGCTGTTCCGCCCGCTCCAGGCGCGTGCGGTGCTTCATCGCGCACCGCCGCTCGCCAGCCAGACACGGCCGACTGGCGAACGCCGGGCCTCTGAGCTAAAGTCAGTGGTGGCAGGATCCTCGGACATCTTTTCCAACCCTCGGTGAGTTTGCACCTCCAAGGGTATGAGCGTTCGAAGATCCTGCCAACCTCTCCGATGCCTATTACCAAGCACAACACTCGGTCTTGGGCGGAATTATGACCAAGGCCTCGAATTTATCGCCAATATCTGACATCAGTCGCTTCGCATGCTGTTCGCCAATCCGGGCGGATGACTTCTCAAAGTACAGCTCTCGTAGTCTTTTCTCGTTTAGACCGCGAACTCCCACCCACGACTGATACTCTCCAAACTTGAGATAGCGGCTCAGTCTCTTTGCTCGCAACCAACCAAACGATCCATTGAGCCTGATGCACTCTCTGCGCAACCGCTTTCGATTAAGGTGTCCGGTCGTTCGCTTTGCCGATGCAGCTCTTGCGAGGTCCTCTGGAGGAAGGTCTTCCAAACGAGCCGCTTCCGCCCACATCAAGTCAATAAGTATCAAGCAGCGCCGTGTTAATCCGGAGTGATTGACTGCAAAATCCTGAACCTCTCCCCGTACCCGATAATGATTCAGTAGCGCTTGTTTAGATATTGGCTCTTTGGTTTGCGATGCTTCGATGTAAAGCAGGTTTCTGATTCCCCGACTCTGTCGCAAGAAGCTGCTTCCTAGAAACGGATACACGTCTCGAACAGTGAGCTGTCCTTCAAGTATCCGTTGGCACAAATCGCTCATAAAGCCTAGAAGACGTTTCGCTGGGTTTAATGCCCATACCGTGGGCTTGTCGAGATTCGATTCTTCAAGTTTGGCATTGAAGCAATCAATTATCTCGTGATCGACTGTTTGGTAGTATTCTCCGGGCTCATTTCCAATGAAAACTAAAATAGCAAAGTCCGAAGTATGCTCAGCCCAACGTTTGCGGTACGACTCAGCTAGCTCCAGCCGAGCTTGGCGCTTTTGACCTATAAGGATAGCTGCTTGCCCTATGCTGACAAGTACCAGCAGCAAGGTTGCTAGAGATGTGATAGTTGCATTATCCATTATTATATCTGCTAATTATGCCCTCGCGGTGGTTACGGAACATCGCTCAAGGAATTAGTAAAAGGCAGGGAGAAATCTTTCAAGCTGCCTATAAGGTCAGAAGGGCACGCGTAGCCAATTGATTATTGAGAGGGCGGCCTTCGTTTGACCATGACCCAAAGCGCGCACCCCTGAGTGCGTTTATCCGGCGGCTTGACCCCAACGCTGAGGCATGGCGCGTGAAGGTACTTGGAGCGCGTTGCCTCAGCCGTAGGGCCGCCAGTTTCCCAGCGCCCCCGGCGTAGTCCCGGATGTGCGGAATTCCGGCATCCAATTCTTCGGTTGTGCATGAACGGCAACCTGTCATCCATATACAATGCGACAGGAGGGTCGCGCAACCACAACCGCGCCCCCTCACCTGACCCATGTCAACGAATCGTGACAAACCCCCTCACCCCGCCCCCCCCGAGTATCGCTGTTCTAGGTTTCTCAGTTACTCGGAGACCTTTTGGTGGTCTACCGTAGGGGTAACCGCCCCGTGGAACCAAGGTGCCTTGGCCGTACCGGGTCCAGTTGAGTGCGTAGGCAGGCGTCGTTCGCGGAACCTGTAGCTGTTGGTGCTTTATTTTCTTTCGACCCGCTTTGATTTCCATAAGGCGGCTTTAGGCCGCCCGCAGTTCTCGGTGAGTCGGATCAGATTCACTCCGATCCGCACCCGTCACCTCTCTGAATCCAGGGGTCTACATCCGGTGCCCCAGCATTGCTAGTAACCATGGTTTCTGGCCCAACCCGTCGGAGTTTGCCTAGGACTGGCTGCATCAGTCAGATAACGACGGGCCGTGAGGAAACGATTTGCATAG
>JALOPB010000344.1 GCA_025454115.1 Desulfobacterales bacterium
GGGCCGGCGCCGCCGCAGTCCAGGTAGTGCCTCGGCTTTTGGATTTCCTGCATCTGGCCCGACCAGATCTGGTTGAGGCCGATGCAGGTCACGAACACCGTCTCCGGCCCGAAGAACTCGTTGATCTCTTGGTATACGCGCGGCGCTTTGATGGGGATGCTGTCGTAGTCCATCTTGCGTTTCAAGGAGGCCTTGACCTCGGGTATGGCCGCGGCCCACGCGGAGGGTTTGGCGGCCGGGCGGCGCTTCTTGACTTCTTCCAGCAGGGCGGACAGGGCCTTCTTCGCATCGGACACGATGGCGAGTTCCGGCATGATGTTCTTTCCGAGCTGGCCGGGGTCGATGTCGATGTGGATGAATTTGCGGTTGGCCGTGTAGGTCGCGACATCTCCGGTATGGCGGTCGTTGAAACGCACCCCAAGGGCCAGCACGAGGTCCGATTCCAGGAAGGTCTTGTTGCCGGAGCGGGTGTTGCACTGGATGCCGACGTGGCCGGCGGCCAGGGGGTGGTTGTACGGGATGCCGCTCTTGCCCATGTAGGTGGTCACTACCGGGGTCTGGAGGTATTCCGCCAGCTGGATGAAAAGATCGCAGGCCTCGGCGATGATGACCCCGCCGCCCAGGAGCATGACCGGCTGCTGGGCGGCCAGGATCAGGTCGATCGCCTTGCGGATGGCGGCCGGGTTGGGGCCCTGCGTTTGAAAGCTCAGCGAGGAATCCGCTTCCGGGTCGTAGACGATCTCGCCCTTCTGCACGTCGAGCGGGAGGTCGATCAGAACCGGCCCCGGCCGCCCCTCGCGCATGATGCGGAACGCCTCGCGGAACACCCACGGCACCATGGCGGGTTCCTTGATGCAGTAGCTTTTCTTGGTGATCGGCTTGCAGATTTCGGCGATGTCCACGGCCTGGAAGGCTTCGCGACCGAGCTGCGCCCGCACGTTCTGGCCGGTGATGGCCAGGACCGGAATGGAATCGACCTGGGCGGTGTAAAGGCCGGTCACGAAATTGGAGGCGCCGGGGCCGGAAGTGGCCGCACACACGCCAACGGTGTTGATCGCCCGGGCATAGCCGTCGGCCATATGGATGGCCCCCTCTTCGTGCCGCGCGATCAGGTGCTTGATTTTGCCGTGGTTCTGCATCGACTTGTAAAACGGCAGGATCCCGGCCCCGGGGATTCCGAAAATGTGGCGGACCCCCTCGTCGTACAGGATCGAGACCGCTGCATCCATTGCTGTCATTTTGGGCATGATTGCCTCCCGTGTTGGTGGTTGCTTTCCTATTCTGCCGGTATTTGAAACAGTGGCACCTTTGATGATAGGCGGAGCAGGGTATTCGCCGCAGCGTGCCGCCGCCATGCATTCAACGAGCCAGCGCACGGCAGCAAGTCCGCTACATACATATACTGACAGCCCCAGAGGACCGATGCCCACGCAGCCGCCGTCCGTCTCTGCCTGTCCGCGGTTCCTCATAGACGGCTTGGGGGCGTGGCAGGATCACCTGAAAATTGGCGGCGGCACGCTGCGGCGAATACCCTGCTCCGCCTTCCCGTCAAATGTTGAAAATCGTCATATCGATCGCCGGCCTAATAACGCTCTGAAAGGCGCTGCGAGACCGTGGCGGCGCTCCGGACGACTTCGGCCGCCAGCTCGGCGGTGTTGGTCCCGAAAAGCCTGGAGCTGGGCCCTGAAATGCTCATGGCGCCGACCACTTCACCGTTTTGAGAAATAACCGCTGCAATGCAGCCCACCCCCGCTTCGAACTCTTCTCGATCGATGGCGTATCCCCGCGTCCGTGTCTCCTCCAGGTCCCGTACGAATTCGTCTTCCTTCACCAGACTGTTTTGGGTGTGGCGAATCCTGGGTGCACGTCTGAAGTATTCGACGGCCTCCTTCCGCGGGCGCATGGCGAGAAAGGCTTTGCCCACGCCCGAGCTGTGGAGGGGCACCCGTGCCCCCACCCGCGTGAACATACGCAGCAGGGATTTGGTGTTGGAAATCTGGTCGACGTAGACGGCCTCCATGTTTTCAAAGTTCACCAGGTTGACCGTCTCCCCGGTCGTCTCCATGAGCGCCTGCATGACCGGCTTGGCTGCGGTGATGATCTCCAGGTGATCCTTCAGCCGTGAGGACAGATCCAGGCACTTCAGGCCGAGGGTGTATCTCCGGGTGGCAGGGTCCTGCCGCACATAACGGCGTCGGGTCAACACGGCGAGAATACGGTGAATGGTGGCCGGCGGATAGCCGGTTGCTTCCACCAGCGTGGTCAGCCGGGTGTCGCCCGCCTGAGAGATCGCTTCCAGCACGTTGAGCGCCTTATCCAGGGAAGTTTCCTGGGCCATGAATAGAATCTTCTACCTCCGTAGAGACGACCTGTAATTTCCATTATATGGAATTTGATTCCGTATATTGAAATTAGTTAGCCGAACCGGGCAACCTTGTCAATCCTTTTTTATTGAGATAGAAACCGGGTTGGAGAAAATTCAGAAAGGAGGATGAATGCAACCATCTGTCAGAAGATACGTGCGGTATGAACACCAGGGAGCCATCTCTTACGGCATCCTTGAAGGCGACGGATCAACTATCTTGCCGATTCAGGGAGGTCTTTTCGGACAGCTGCAGGAAACCGGGGCGAAAATCGAGCGCAAAGCGGTCAGGCTCCTGTGGCCCTGTGAACCGTCGAAGATTTTGGCGGTCGGGCTGAATTACAAGAGCCATCTAGGAGACCGACCGGCACCTGTCCGGCCGGAACTTTTCTGGAAGCCGATCTCCTGCCTCCTGGAGCCGGGTGGTAAAATCGCCATCCCCGAGGGAGCGGCCAATGTCCATTACGAGGGGGAGCTGGTCGTCGTAATCGGCCAGAAGACCAAAGGGGTTTCGCCGGAGGAAGCCGCCGGCTGCATCTTCGGCTATACCTGCGGAATCGACGTGAGCGAACGCGAGTGGCAACGGGGCGACCTGCAGTGGTGGCGGGCCAAAGGGGCCGACACCTTCGGGCCGCTGGGGCCGGTGATTGCCGTCGGCCTGGACTACAAGGCGTCCCGCCTGCAGACGCGGCTCAACGGCGAGGTGAAGCAATCCCAGTTTCTGAGCGATCTGCTCTTCGATGCCGCCACCGTGGTGAGCCATGCCAGCCGGAGCGTGACGCTGCTGCCGGGAGACGTGATTTACACCGGCACGCCGGGGACGACGAGCGCCATGAAGCCGGGCGACATCGTGGAGGTGGAGATTGACGGCATCGGGATTCTGAAAAACACGGTTGCGGCATGAGCCGCAACCGTGTTTTTTGCTCTTAAACTTTTTTGTGGGAGAGGCCTCCGGCCTCGATGATCGCGGCCGGAAGCCGCTCCCACAAAACCCAGTATCCCGGATTAAGCAGCAAGGATCGTGGCTCCCATGGCATGGCGCCAACACACGTTGCCTATAGGACTTCGGTGAGATGCTTTACCTCGACCCTGAGCCCGTGCCGGCGCACGCCGTAGGATAGCTGGATGATGCAGGCCGGACAGGTGGTCACGAGCACGTCGGCAACGGTTTTTTTGAGGTTTTCCATTTTGCGGTCGAGGACCTGCATGGCCAGATCGTAGTGGGAGAGCGCATAGGACCCCGCTCCGCCGCAGCACCAATCGGCTTCCGGAAGCTCGACGAATTCGGCACCCGGCGGGAGTAGGGGATGACCTCGGCCGCAAGCCATTCCGAGACGTCTCTGGCCCTGGCGGCGATGGATTCGGCGGCTTTGCGTTGCGGGTCGTTTTCGGGAAATAGCCGCGGATATTTTTTAATGAAGCCGGTGCAGCTCGAACAGTCGGTGATAATGGCGTCGATGCCGTCGGCTGCGAGCATCGGCAGGTTTTTGCCCGCGAGCTTGCGCGCCGCCGGCAGATCGCCGTAGGACCATGCCGGAAGGCCGCAGCAATTATTGTCAAGGACGGCCACGCTGCGGGCGAAGCGCCGCAGTAGCGCCAGGGTGGCCTCTCCGGCCGCATGGCTCACCACGTCGACGCCGCAGCCCACAAAATAGGCGACCCGCTGGCGCTTGCCCTGCCCCTCGTAGACTCCGGGTTTAAAGCGTGCCCGGAACGGCTGCGCCGGCAGGCGGTCGACGATTTCCTCGGCCCGGGACAGATCGCGGCCGAAGATGCGCAGCAGGCCCAGCGCACGAGCCAGCTCGCTCACGCCGCTGTTCTTGCCCAGAGCAACCGCGCGGGCGGCCAGATGCAGCCGCCGGGGGTAGGGCAGCAGCTGGTCGAACAGCAGATGATGGATGGATTTTCGTCCGACCTTTTCCAGGTACTCGGACCGCGCCGTCACGACCAGCTCCGAGGTCGGTATGGCCGGAAAGCAGTTGCTGGTGCAGGCCCCGCAGAGCAGGCAGCTGTAAAGCGGCTCCTCAAGCTCTGGGCTCCATTGGAGTCTGCCTTCGATCACGGCCCGCAGCAGCGCCAGCCGGCCGCGCGCCACCCCGCCCTCGTAGCCGGTGGAGCGGAAGATCGGGCAGGCCGTCTGGCAGAAGCCGCAGTGGTTGCAGTGGGCGATCTCATCGTAGTGTGCGGAGATGGTCATAGATCGTCAATCCGTTTTTTAAACCTTCCCCGGCATCCTTCCCGGGGCAAACACATGTTTCGGGTCGAGGATGTCCTTAATCCGGTGCATGAGGCCCCACTCCGGACGTAGCGGGCCGAACACGTCATGGCGCGCCCTGAAGTCGTCCGGGCTTTTATCCAGGACAGCCTGCCCGGATAGCTCAGACAGCCTCCGCCCGATGGTCTGCCAGGCCGCATCCGTCATTGCGTTGCTTCCGACCAGAATGCGGCCGCTGCCGAAATCGGCCAGCAGTTCCTCAACCCGAGTCTCCCTGAGCAGGATGGCGCTGGCTTCCGTGGCCCTGTCCGGTGGAACCGTCGCCCGCAAGACGAAGGGGCAGTCGGCGATGCGGTCGTAGAGCCCGGTGAAGGGCCCGGTGAGGACATCGACGTCCGCAATGCGGACGGAAGCAAAACCGGCTTTATCGAAAAGAGCTTCGCACCGGCCCAGCTGCGCGACGACCGTCTCGGCAAAGCCTTCGAAGCCGATTGAAAGCCGCCAGCTCCCGCCTCCGTTCTCGGGAGCGGCGGCCGCAAACGCGGCTCCCAGGCTGGAGCCGAGCACCTGCGTCGAAAAGCTGCCGCAGGCGTCGGGGCTGCCGCAAGCCGAGACCAGTGCGCAGCGCTCCGGTCGGGTGGCGGTCTTCATGGTCACCCGTGTGATGAGGCCCAGGGTTCCGGCCGAACCGGCAATCAGACGGGTCATGTCATAGCCGGCGACATTCTTCACGACCCGGCCGCCGGCGTTGATCAGCCGGCCGCGGCCGTCGATGAAGCGCAGACCGAGCAGCAATTCGCGCGGGGCCCCGTAGGCCAGGCGCTCCGGGCCGAGCGCACCGGTGGCCGCAATGCCGCCGATGGTGCGCTCCAGCAGCGCGAGGGCCGGCCTGAGCGGCAGCCACTGCTGGTGGGGCGCCAGCGCTTCCTGGATGGCGCCGAGCGTCATGCCGGCACCGGCCGTGAAGTACTGGTTGGATGGATCGAGCTCGATCATTCCGGTGAACGCCTGGGTGTGCAACGGCATCGTGGCCCGTGTCGGGAGGTTCCCCGCGGCGGCCATCGAGCCGCCGCCGAGCGGCAGGAGCGCTGCGCCCGTGGCAAAGGCCTGCCGGACTTGATCGGCCGCGCGCCGTTCGACGGCGCTCAACGCGTCGTCGCCGCCGGCCCAGGCCGCCCGGTCTGCGAAGGCAAAGGGATGGGTCGTATCCGGGAACATTTTGCCCGGGTTCAGGACGCGGGCCGGATCAAAGGCATCCTGGAGCGAGCGCTGGGCGTCGATGTCCGCATCCGAAAACACCATGCGCATGGCTTCCATCTTTTCGATGCCGATCCCGTGCTCGCCCGAAATGGTGCCGCCCAGCGCCACGCAGGCCTGCATGATCTCCCAGCCCGCCTCGTGCACGCGCTTGAGCTGTTCCGGGTCGCGCGAGTCGAAGAGAATCAGGGGATGCAGGTTGCCGTCGCCGGCGTGAAAGACGTTGCCGTGTTCGAAGCCATAGCGCTGGACGATCTCGGCGACCTGCGCCAGGGCCTTGGGCAGCAGGGTGCGCGGCACCGAACAATCGTTGACCAGATAATTGGGTGCCAGGCGCGCCACGGCCCCGAAGGCGCCGCGCCGGCCTTCCCAGAGGCGGGCGCGCTCATCGGCGCCGGCGGCGTCCCGAACCTCGCGGCAACCGTTGGCCGCACAGATCTCGCGGATGCGGCCGGCCTGCTGGTCCAGGCCCTCGGCCGGCCCCTCCACTTCAATGATCAAAACCGCGGCCGCATCCCGGGGATAGCCGCAGACGTAACTGTCCTCCACTGCGCGGATGATGGGGGCGTCCATCATCTCGAGCGTCGCCGGTACGATTCCGGCCGCGATGATGCCGGCCACCGAGCGCGCGGCGTCATCGACGCTGTCGTAGACCACGAGCTGGGTCATCACCTTTTCCGCCCTGGGCAGGATGCGCACGGTGACCTCGGTCACCACGGCGAGCGTTCCCTCGCTGCCGATGAGCAG